>NZ_JAFNNR010000019.1:0-4952 GCF_026536645.1 Gilliamella sp. B3801 | reverse complement strand
AAACCATTGATCGTTCAGTGCAACTTATCGTTGATACCGGTGCGTCTGCTCAGAACTTATTTATCAAAGGGCAAGGCGGTGATATCAACTTAGAGATAAAAGACGACAAAGGAAATGGTGCAAAGAATATTCCTGTTAGGTTGATTCATACCTCTTCTTCAAGGCAAATTGTTTTTGCAACCAATAATGATGGTGTAGTTGAACTTAAAAATACCTTAAAAGGGCATCTGTATGACATGACGGTTGATACAGCAGATTTTGTTGCTGACTCAAGTAATAAAATCAAATATGCTTTATGGGATGCAACATTACCAGACAGTAAAAACGCCTACGTTAATAAAATTAGCTTTAATATGGCGGGTAAAAATCAAAAAGGGCAATTTAATGTTAAACCACGTAATGAATGGGGTATTGACGGAGTTGTCGCTATTGATCAAAATGGTGATGGGATCTATACAGTAGGCTCTGATACCGGTGCGATTGATATGAATGTCGAGCTTTACTATCCCGGCACGACAACCAAAGTACTAGGTACAGGAACAATAACTACAACTGATAATGGCCGTTATCGTTTTAGAGATCTAGCTGTTGCAAGTTATGACATAAAAGTAACCAATGTAAAAGCACCTTATATTCCACAGAATAAAACCGAACAAACTGTTAAAATAACTGATGCAATCGGTCAAACAAGTGGCCCGACATTTTTGTTAAATATTGATCCGAACGATACAACTTTAGCAGGTATATCAGGTTCGGTATTTGCATTAGGTTCAGAACAATTCCCTGAAGACGGCCCAGATGGGGGTAAAACAGGAAATACTCTACCTAAGGATGGTAGTACCTTTCTTAACACGCCAGTCAATCTTTATCAACATGATGGTAATAGTTGGATATTAATTGCTAAACAAACCACTAATAAAGCGGGGGCTTATAAATTTGGAGGACTAAGAGCGAATAAAGATTATAAAGTCGTTTTAGATGAATCTGGTATTGATACGACCAAATATTTCTTTATTGGCGATACAGATGGTAAATCAACCAGTACCTCATCTGAATCAAAAAGTACTCATAAAGGTAAAGTAAAACTCAGCAATGGTAAGCAAGACAAAATTGCTCCGAAAGAGATTATTATTCCCAATTTAAATGGCGGTACTAAGTCAAACCAAAACTTTTGGTATTCAATCATTGCACCAAGTCTATTAGCTGTAGAAAGTAGCTTACAGTCTACAAATAACCACGGAAACTGGGGTGGTATACAAAATGGTATTAGTGAATTAAGTACCGGACCTTATCTAGAGGTTGCTTTTTTTGAAGAAGATGGTGTCACGCCTGCGACCAAATTAGATGGGACACGTTTATATGCTAAATATCTAAAAGGTCCAGATGATTACTCGCGTGCTCAACGAGCTAGGATTAATTCTGATCATGGTGGAATTTATACTTACAAAATTATTGGATATGATTCAAATTATTTAGATATCCAAAGTGTTACACAAGAATATCGAGTAAGATCGGTTGCAAATAATGCAAGCGCTACCGAAAGATTGGGTGGTTTTTCTATTGTATATTTTAGAGGTAAAACGCCTAACAGTATTTCGGGCTATGTTTACTTAAATAATAGCCATGTTGGTACCACCGGTAATTATGATCCTAAGTTAGATACGCCTATTAGATACACTCGTGTCGTTTTACAGCATAAACAAGTATCTACTGGCAATTGGGAACGTGATGATATTGCTGTTATGGGAACAAACAATGATGGTTGGTATAACTTTACCAAGTTACCTGATGGTGAATATCGAGTAGTTGTTCAATCTGCTTTCGGCGCTGGCAGTAATGCGGATAAAAATGCTATTGAATTAGAACGTAATGATCAAAACGATACTATTGTTAATGAAACTTCTAGCATTATTGTAAAAGTAAAAGGTGGTCAAAACTATACTAAAGATACTAATTTCTGGTTTAAATTAAAACAACGAGATTATATTGCTAAAGGTACAGTTTATTTAGATACTTACAGAGGAGACGGTATACTTACTGTAGGTGGGACGGCTGATGCCTTTGATAGACCATTGTTTGATGCGACAGTTTTATTATGTAAAGATAATAATGATTGTACTTCACGCTCAGGTAAGAGTGTATTAGCTTCACAAAAAACCGATAAAACAGGGCGTTATGAGTTCACTGGAAATGATGGACTGACGAGTGGGAAAGATTTTATCATTAAAGTTGTTCGCTCAGATACTGAGGCAGTAACAGATCCAAAACAAGGTCTTGCTCAGTTGCAAACGATTCGTTTTGATAAAATAGATTTACCTATTATCCATAACTTTTTAATGCAAGGTAAAAGTAATGCAATTACCTTTATTCCTATCAATGATTTAGATGGAAATGGTGAGTATGAAGGTAATGGTTCCAAAGAACAAGGTTATGGTAGATTTAAAGTTCTTTATTGGGATGGAAGTACTTACCAAGAATGGATGACTGGCGGAGATTTTTATCAGAATTTAATTCTTAACCGTTTACCAAAAGGTAAATATCGCATTATACATGATCCAGATAATACTAATTATAGTTATATTGATATTGCCGACAAAGATCCTGCTACAGCTGTAGGTATTTTTGACATAGAAGTCTTGGCCGATGGTACTTTAGCTAATAATGTTGAATCTAGTCAATATATTATGCAAGCATCAAAAGCATCTAAAGGAATATCAGGAAATCTTTACCTAGATATTACAGGTTCCAAAAAAATAGAAGATGCGGTTTTATTAACAAGTCAAGAGTTAATGAGATATAATAAAGATGCGCTTAGAGTAGAAGGCTTTTTTACGCCTCGTTTCTATAATGGATACAATAATGGAAATGTTAGCGCTATTTTAAATCAATCTGACTTTGTCGATAACAATGTAAAATATACGGGCGAATTTGTTTATAATGACACTAATTCACCTCGTGGTAATTTGTATTTAACTAATATAATTCTTAGATTACGTGGACTAGATTCACAACAATTTGAATTAGTTGCTAGTGGTAATGAACCTCAAGGCAAGCTTATTCCTAGTGAACTGAAAAAACCAGAGTTTTTACAAGTTGCCCCTATTCCATCTGCTGGTGCAACTGATCAGTATTGGATAGTAAAACTGAAACAACCTACCGAAATCAGTGGTCGACTTTATTTTGACTATGATGAGGATGGTAACTTCAATGCTAGTAAAAGTGATGTGCCACTTGCCGGAGTAACGGTTGAATTATATCGTGATGGAAAATTCTATGTTAAAACTAAAACCGATAAATCTGGTATTTACACTTTCCAAAATTTATTTAATGATACTTATACCATTAAAGTTACAGAAGAAGGCTTGGATGTAAGCGTTTATGAACTAAAATCAGAGTTTGATACTGTACCAAATATTAAAATTACATCACAAACACCAAAAGTATCAGGTGGTAATTTAGATTTCATCTATAAGAAAAATGGTGATGCAGCTATTGCAGGTTATGTAATGGTTGATATTAACAACAATGGTAGAACGGATATTAGTTTTGATAAAACAGGTGATCTTCCTGTATCGAATGTTAAGGTTAAATTATTTAAAAAATTGAATAATTCTCTTATTAACTATCTTGAAAGTACTACTAATGAGAAAGGCTATTATAGTTTCACTGGAATTGATCTTAATACGGACTACGTAGTTCAAGTTGTTCCTACAAGCAATTATGGCGTTATTTCAAATGCTAATCAAAAAGCTAGTGCAACTTTAGACACAATAACCTTTAAAGATATTGGACGAACTGTACAAAACCAATCCTTCCTATTAGCAGGTAGTTCAAACAGTTCACCGGCGGCAGGTATAAGCAGTAATCAAGCAATCAATAGTGGTATTGCGGGTAAAACTATTATTGACGGTACATCACCTGAATTACCAATTGATCATGTATTGATTGGTCTAGTTGATTCAAACGGAACTGAGATCGCTCGTCAATATACCAATGATAAAGGTGAATATCATTTCTATAACTTACCTTCCGGTAAGTACAGTATTAATGTTGTAACCTCGCCGGATGGTTATTCATTAGTTAAAAATAGTGAAGGTTCAACTCAACCAATCAGTACTTTATCCAATATTCAAATAACCAATACTGGTGTCTTTGGTAATAGTTTCTATTATAAAGAAGCAAGTGCTAACGGTATTCAAGGGAAAATCTTCGTCGATTATGCCGATAATAATAACGATTTAGATCCTACAAAGGCGTTTACCTATTTACTTGATAGTGCGATCTCGTATACCGTTGAATTGCATGACGGTTTAGATGGTACTGGTAAGTTATTAATGACCCAACAAACCGTGGATGGTGAGTATCAATTCCCTAATTTGATGTTTGGTAATAGTGCTAACTATTCTGTGGTGCTGAAATTAGGCGCTAATGCCGACCATGAGTTTAAACAAAGCTCAGCAGGTAAAGATCCGAAACATATTGTTATTCCGGTTGCGAGTTTACCAAAACAAGGCTCACTGGATAATAATTATCTGTTGGTAGGAAAACAAAAAATCGATGGTGTCGTCTGGATTGATGAAAATGACAGCAAAGACAGACAGGATAACGAAGGGCGTAATGGCATCAATGTGACCCTTAATTATCAGGCACCGGGTGCAACGGATTATGTTGAACTTAAAAAAGTTGACACCAAAACGGTGAATGGCAAACAAGGTTACTATCAGTTTGAAAAATTACCGAAAGGCGGTAACTATCAAATTATGGTTAGCACACCGGAAGGAACGGAATTAATTGCGGACAGTGTCATAGCCGGAAATAGCGATAACTTTGTGTTTAACCCGTTAACACAAAATGAGTTAGACAAAAATTCAGCGTATAAATATATTGCCATGATCAAAGGTCATGTCAGCATTGATATAGACAACAGCCGAACCCACTCAGCGATTGATGCG
>NZ_JAFNNR010000018.1:0-5378 GCF_026536645.1 Gilliamella sp. B3801 | reverse complement strand
AGTCTTCCCTTGTTATTGTGTAGCCAGAATGCCGCAAAACTTCCATGCCTAAGCGAACTGTTGAGAGTACGTTTCGATTTCTGACTGTGTTAGCCTGGAAGTGCTTGTCCCAACCTTGTTTCTGAGCATGAACGCCCGCAAGCCAACATGTTAGTTGAAGCATCAGGGCGATTAGCAGCATGATATCAAAACGCTCTGAGCTGCTCGTTCGGCTATGGCGTAGGCCTAGTCCGTAGGCAGGACTTTTCAAGTCTCGGAAGGTTTCTTCAATCTGCATTCGCTTCGAATAGATATTAACGGGGTCTGACGCTCAGTGGAACGAAAACTCACGTTAAGCAACGTTTTCTGCCTCTGACGCCTCTTTTAATGGTCTCAGATGTCCTTTGGTCACCAGTTCTGCCAGCGTGAAGGAATAATGGCCGAGCATATTGATATGTCCGTGGCAAAGCGGGGAGAGGCGTGCGATATCTTCATCATTCAGTGTTTCACCCTGCGCCCGGAGATGATCCAGGGCTGCCTGCATATAAATAGTGTTCCATAACACGACGGCGTTAGTGACCAGCCCCAGTGCGCCCAGTTGATCTTCCTGACCGTCGGTATATCGTTTTCTTATCTCACCTTTTTGACCGTGACAGATGGCTCTGGCAACGGCATGGCGACTTTCTCCCCGATTAAGCTGGGTCAGAATGCGCCGGCGGTAATCTTCATCATCAATATAATTAAGCAGATACAGCGTTTTGTTGATGCGCCCCACTTCAATGATTGCCTGAGTCAGTCCGGAAGGACGTTCACTTTTCAGCAATGAACGGACCAGCACTGAAGCCTGTACTTTGCCCAGCTTCAGGGAGCCAGCGGTCCGGATCATTTCGTCCCACTGAAGGACTATTTTTCGGGGATCTGATTGCCCTCTGGCAATATCATTCAGCACGCCATAGTCGGCATCATGGTCCATTCGCCAGAAAACCGAAGCACCGGCATCAGCCAGGCGTGGAGAAAACTGGTATCCCAGCAGCCAGAAAAGGCCAAAGACAAGTTCGCTGGCACCTGCTGTATCGGTCATAATTTCGGTTGGATTCAGCCCGGTCTCCTGTTCCAGAAGACCTTCCAGCACAAAGATAGAGTCCCTCAGCGTCCCCGGTATAACGATGCCATGAAAGCCGGAATACTGATCGGACACAAAGTTGTACCAGGTGATCCCTCTGTTATTACCAAAGTATTTGCGGTTCGGTCCGGCATTGATTGTTCTGACTGGCGTAACAAAGCGCATTCCATCTGCAGATGCCACTTCTCCTCCACCCCATATCTGTGCCAGTGGCAGCGTTGCCTGAAAATCAACCAGTCTGGCATTAGCGCTGGTGATAGTTTCAGCCCGCAGATAGTTCGCTTTTGTCCAGTTCAGCCGGTGTCGGGTCAGTGCAGGAACATTTGATCTGATCAGTGGTTCCAGACCGATATTGCAGGCTTCAGCCATCAGCACGGCGCTGATGCTGACGGGCAGATCATCAACTCTGGCACTGGCTTCACTAGCATGGAAAAACTCATCAGCAAATCCGGTATGGGCGTTAATTTCGAGCAGCAACTCCGTTAAATCCACCGGAGGGAGTAGATCACTGATCATTTTGCTCAGTCGTTTCAGACTGTCCGGCTCATCAAGACTGGCGAGGGGAGAAATTGTCAACCGGGGCTTCGGGCCAGAAACATCGAGTTCGACAGCCTCATTTTCGCAAAGACGTGCAGCAACCTGTCTGTAACGACTATCAAGCTGATGACCCAGAGATTTTATTGCTTCCTGCGGGTCTGTCGGGTGCCCCAAAGAACGATAAACCTTAATCCGGTTTGCCTGCCAGTCAGCACCCTGTAGTAATCTTGCACGAGGATCTCCCCACCGGTTACTGCCGGTAACGTAGACATCCCTCCGCCTCAGACTATCCTGCAGTTTACTGAGAAAGCAGAGCGTGTATCCCCTGCGGGTGATATGTTTTTCCTTGTTAATCACCAGCCGTTTCCATGACCGACTGATAATTTCCGTTGGTGCGTCGTCAAAAAACTGCCGCCGTGAGCTGAACTCCCGGCTGAGGTAGTCACAGGCATTCAGAGTGGTAACCCCGGCAGGTGCGGATGAAAATTTAACGGTATTCAGCAGATGGGGCAGGAAACGACGAACGCGCCCGTACTGCTCCACCATTTCTTCATGAAAATTATCGTCTGAGGGCCGGGCAATTTCACGGACAAGCGTGATGATTTCAGCCAGCTTTTGCCTTGGGATGTAGCTGAACACCTCAGCACGAATCGATTCGTCCGGTGTTTCTTCTTTCAGCAGGTACGAACATGCGCTGGCGAGCGCCAATGCAGATTTATCCAGATCCTTCAGCGAGCGGAGCCGTTTTTTCTGCCCAATCTTTCTGGCGTCACGGATGATAACGGCCAGCATGGCGTCCAGAACGTCCAATGCATCATCCAGCGCCAGCGTTTCCCATGCAAGGACAAAGGCAACCAGAACCGCCATCCTTTTCTGCGGTGACATCCTGGCAATATTGAACACCGAAGTCATACCAGCATAACGTGCGAGATTTTTCAGGCGCACAGCCGGGAGTGTACTCAGGTTTTCAGCATGCAGGCCAAAATCGTTCAGAGTTTTCCAGCGTTCAATTGCTTCATTAAACGCCGGACCACTGATGGTCACAGGGCCCTTTTTCAGTGATTCCAGTAAAGACAGGCGGCTGCAATCAGTTGGCCCCAGCAGCATCTCCAGCTGTGAACGCTGTTCGGCTGACGGTATCAGTGCCAGTTTGTTCCACAGGCGCAACGTCGCCTTTTCCCTTACCTCTGAAATCAACCGGGTCAGCGTAGTGGCTCCGGGGAGAATAATACGATGTTGCATAAGCCACCCTGTCGCCAGATCGAAAAGCAGGCCAGGACGTTCGTTGCTTATCCAGCTCCGGGTATATAAAAGACGGGTAAGGCGAAATGTCCAGGGCCAGGCAAATTCACGATACTGATAGTGCTGACGTATCAGCGCTGCATGCTCACGGCGGGTATTTTCCCTCTGACCGTATTCTGCAAGAACGGTGATATCACGAATCCCGAGCTGTCTGGCGGTAAAATGCCGGACGCCGGAAGGAATATGATTCATATCGGTGAGGAAGGTGCCCAGAAAACGGACACATCCAATTTGCAGGGCAATGCCCAGACGGTTGTGATCACCTCTGCTTTTTCCGATAAATTCCTTGTCTGCTTCATCAAGGTGAAAATATCGTGCCAGCTGAAGCTCATCCGGTTCACCGGTGAATCTGCCATAGCTTTCAGTCTGCTCAGTGGTCAGAAAGTCAACGGGCATATCGGCCTCCCTGCCTGACGGGCATTTAGTAACATTTTTGCAACCGTACGAAATGTTATAAATTATCGGACATCGTAAAACTGTTACATTAATATGTCTATTAAATCGTAAATTTGTAATAATAGACATGAGTTGTCCGATATTCGATTTAAGGTACATTTTTATGCGACTTTTTGGTTACGCTCGGGTCTCAACCAGTCAGCAGTCTCTTGATCTTCAGGTCAGAGCACTCAAAGACGCAGGTGTGAAAGCAAACCGTATATTTACCGATAAGGCATCCGGCAGTTCAACAGATCGGGAAGGGCTGGATTTGCTGAGGATGAAGGTGGAGGAAGATGATGTCATTCTGGTTAAGAAGCTCGACCGTCTTGGCCGCGACACTGCCGATATGATCCAACTGATAAAGGAATTTGACGCTCAGGGCGTGGCAGTCCGGTTCATTGATGACGGGATCAGTACCGACGGTGATATGGGGCAAATGGTGGTCACCATCCTGTCGGCTGTGGCACAGGCTGAACGCCGGAGGATCCTAGAGCGCACGAATGAGGGCCGACAGGAAGCAAAGCTGAAAGGAATCAAATTTGGCCGCAGGCGTACCGTGGACAGGAACGTCGTGCTGACGCTTCATCAGAAGGGCACTGGTGCAACGGAAATTGCTCATCAGCTCAGTATTGCCCGCTCCACGGTTTATAAAATTCTTGAAGACGAAAGGGCCTCGTGATACGATAGGTTAATGTCATGATAATAATGGTTTCTTAGACGTCAGGTGGCACTTTTCGGGGAAATGTGCGCGGAACCCCTATTTGTTTATTTTTCTAAATACATTCAAATATGTATCCGCTCATGAGACAATAACCCTGATAAATGCTTCAATAATATTGAAAAAGGAAGAGTATGAGTATTCAACATTTCCGTGTCGCCCTTATTCCCTTTTTTGCGGCATTTTGCCTTCCTGTTTTTGCTCACCCAGAAACGCTGGTGAAAGTAAAAGATGCTGAAGATCAGTTGGGTGCACGAGTGGGTTACATCGAACTGGATCTCAACAGCGGTAAGATCCTTGAGAGTTTTCGCCCCGAAGAACGTTTTCCAATGATGAGCACTTTTAAAGTTCTGCTATGTGGTGCGGTATTATCCCGTGTTGACGCCGGGCAAGAGCAACTCGGTCGCCGCATACACTATTCTCAGAATGACTTGGTTGAGTACTCACCAGTCACAGAAAAGCATCTTACGGATGGCATGACAGTAAGAGAATTATGCAGTGCTGCCATAACCATGAGTGATAACACTGCGGCCAACTTACTTCTGACAACGATCGGAGGACCGAAGGAGCTAACCGCTTTTTTGCACAACATGGGGGATCATGTAACTCGCCTTGATCGTTGGGAACCGGAGCTGAATGAAGCCATACCAAACGACGAGCGTGACACCACGATGCCTGCAGCAATGGCAACAACGTTGCGCAAACTATTAACTGGCGAACTACTTACTCTAGCTTCCCGGCAACAATTAATAGACTGGATGGAGGCGGATAAAGTTGCAGGACCACTTCTGCGCTCGGCCCTTCCGGCTGGCTGGTTTATTGCTGATAAATCTGGAGCCGGTGAGCGTGGGTCTCGCGGTATCATTGCAGCACTGGGGCCAGATGGTAAGCCCTCCCGTATCGTAGTTATCTACACGACGGGGAGTCAGGCAACTATGGATGAACGAAATAGACAGATCGCTGAGATAGGTGCCTCACTGATTAAGCATTGGTAACTGTCAGACCAAGTTTACTCATATATACTTTAGATTGATTTAAAACTTCATTTTTAATTTAAAAGGATCTAGGTGAAGATCCTTTTTGATAATCTCATGACCAAAATCCCTTAACGTGAGTTTTCGTTCCACTGAGCGTCAGACCCCATTAACAAGTTGTTTGGGTGTTCGAATTTCAACAGGTAAGTTAGTTGCTAGAATCCATGGCTCCTTTGCCGACGCTGAGTAGATTTTAGGTGACGGGTGGTGACAATGAGTCCGTGTCGAGCGCTGATTTTTTCGGCCT
>NZ_JAFNNR010000017.1:0-6651 GCF_026536645.1 Gilliamella sp. B3801 | reverse complement strand
TACTCGTGGCTGCAACCCTACTAGCTCAAAATTTATTCACACATGGTTACGCTTTGGGGAAATTATGAGGGGATCTCTCAGTGCATTGCCTCCAATTCCCATAATTTATTACGCCGATAATAACTTGGTGTAACCTTAAAAATGTACTTAAATCGACGTGTAAAAGATTGTTGGGAATCAAATTGATATTTTAATGCGATCTCAAGGATAGTTTTTTTCGTCAACCTCAACTCAACAGCCGCTTTCGTCAAACGACGAGCACGAATATAGCTAGCCAGTGTGACCCCTGTTACTTTTTTGAACAGCCGCTGAAAATACCACTTGGTATAACCCGCTTTATTCGCCACATCATCAAGCAGTAAAGACTGATCTAAATTATGTTCAATCCATAATAGAACATCTTTGATAACCGTTGTATGAAACTGCTTATCATCATATCTTAATTGGATGTTATTAGCTTTATTTTGATAGCGAGAATGCTGTTCAATATACATAAAATAACCTAAATGTTCTTAAGATTGTCACGACCACATCATCATGATACCATAAACATACTGACGGTATGTTATTTTAAATCTATCATGGAAAATAAAAATCATCAACAAGAAAATTTTAAGAGTACCTATCAATCACTGGTTAACTCAGCACGAATATTGTTTGTTGAAAAAGGCTATCAAGCTGTTTCAATAGATGAGATCTCGGGAAAAGCGTTGGTGACCAAAGGTGCCTTTTATCATCACTTTAAAAATAAAAAACAATTACTCAGTGCCTGTTATAAGCAGCAATTAATTATGATTGATGCCTACATCACAACAAAAACTGATTTAACAAATGGTTGGTCTGCCTTAGAAAGTATATTTGAACATTATCTTGATTATATTATTGATAATAATAAAAACCTTATCCCTATCCAAGAAGTGATGCCTATCATTGGTTGGAATGAACTTGAAAAAATTAGCCTTGAATACATTACTGGTAAGGTAAACGCCATTGTCAGCAAATTGATCCAAGAGAACCAACTTAAAGCTTATGATGATGATGTGCTTAAAAACTTACTCAATGGCTGGTTTATGCATATCGCAATACATGCGAAAAACCTAAAAGAGCTTGCCGATAAAAAAGGCCAATTTATTGCTATTTACCGCGGCTTTTTATTGAGCTTGAAAGATAAATAAAATAGATAGGTTTTATTTGAAGCTAAATCTTCTTTATCGTAAAAAATGCCCTCTTGGGTTATCAAGAGGGTCATTATATTTCGCGGAATAACATCATTTGGTGACGAAATAACTAAGCACTTGTCTCCTGTTTACTCCCCTGAGCTTGAGGGGTTAACATGAAGGTCATCGATAGCAGGATAATAATACAGTAAAACGCTAAACCAATAATCCAAATCCAGCCATCCCAAATTGGTAGTGAATGATTATAAATAACAGCAAACAGTAATGGGCCAATAACACCGGTTGCATTGGTAAGGCTCACCAATAATCCCTGTAAAGCACCTTGCTGATGACTCTTTGTTTGGATAGACATCACTCCCTGTAATGCAGGTAAAGCGATCCCACCACCAGCCAATAAAATTAAAACAGGGAAAACTAACCAACCTTCAGATATAAACGCTAAAAAGGCAAATGCACTACTATCTGCAATAAATCCGAGCAGTACTGCCGTTTTTTCGCCCCATTTAGTGGCTATTCTTCCTGCCACAAAGGCTTGGAATACTGAGTGTAAAAGACCAAGACCCGCTAATGAAAAGCCAACCATCATGCTATTCCATCCAAAACGATTTTCGGTAAATAGCACCCACACCGTTGCGGGAATTTGGCCTATCAATTGCGCTGAAAAATAAATAATCAACAAAATGGGCATCGTTTTAAATAAAGTGATGTATACCGAATTCGATTGCGTCTCAACCCCTACTTCGGTATCTGTATTATCACGTGTATTTTTGGTTTCACGGAACCAAAACATAACCACAAGGAAAGTGACAATATTTAGCAACGCAGCGATAAAAAAGGGACTATGCGGTGAAATCTCTCCTGCAAAACCACCAATAATAGGCCCCGCTATTAAACCAAGCCCAAAACTTGCCCCTAACCAACCGAACCACTTCACGCGTTGAGAAGCTGAGGTGGTATCGGCAATGACCGATGCCGCAACAGCCCCAGTAGCTCCTGTGATCCCTGAAAGCAAACGGCCTAAATACAGCATCCAAAGCGCACTTGAAAAAGCCAGCAATAAGTAATCCAGCGATGCGCCTATTAATGACAACAACAGCACTGGGCGCCGACCAAATCGGTCAGACATTTTTCCAAGCCAAGGAGCAAAGATAACCTGCATTAACGCATAAAGTGCAAGCAATACGCCAAAGTGGTTAGCGATATCTTCCGAAGCAATAAATTCACGTAATAACGTTGGCAAGACTGGCATGATAAGGCCAATCCCCATGGCATCGAGTAACGTAATTACCAATGCGATCTTTGTCGAACTATTCATTTCACTTTTCTCTATTACTGATAGGGAGTGGTAAAATAACTCTATCAATGATAGAGTGTCAACAAAAATTAGGAATTAATGATGTCTAGATTAGATAAAAGTAAAGTGATTAACAGCGCATTAGAGCTGCTTAATGAGGTCGGAATCGAAGGTTTAACAACCCGTAAACTCGCCCAGAAGCTAGGTGTAGAGCAGCCTACATTGTATTGGCATGTAAAAAATAAGCGGGCTTTGCTCGACGCCTTAGCCATTGAGATGTTAGATAGGCACCATACTCACTTTTGCCCTTTAGAAGGGGAAAGCTGGCAAGATTTTTTACGTAATAACGCTAAAAGTTTTAGATGTGCTTTACTAAGTCATCGCGATGGAGCAAAAGTACATTTAGGTACACGGCCTACAGAAAAACAGTATGAAACTCTCGAAAATCAATTAGCCTTTTTATGCCAACAAGGTTTTTCACTAGAGAATGCATTATATGCACTCAGCGCTGTGGGGCATTTTACTTTAGGTTGCGTATTGGAAGATCAAGAGCATCAAGTCGCTAAAGAAGAAAGGGAAACACCTACTACTGATAGTATGCCGCCATTATTACGACAAGCTATCGAATTATTTGATCACCAAGGTGCAGAGCCAGCCTTCTTATTCGGCCTTGAATTGATCATATGCGGATTAGAAAAACAACTTAAATGTGAAAGTGGGTCTTAAAAGCAGCATAACCTTTTTCCGTGATGGTAACTTCACGGTAACCAAGATGTCGAGTTAACCACCCTTTAGATTCATAAAGCGAAAATAATGCGGCTCCAACGTACCCACCTAAATGGAAACGGCGTTCACTCCAATCTAAACACGCACAACAGATTTTACGTGAATGTTTGGAAGGAACGTCAATTCCCATTTCATGAAAATATTGAATACCACTTAATGTGATCATTGAACCATTTTCAGTGATCCATTGCTGTTGACAAAGGGAATCATAGATCTTAACGGCAACTTCGCCAGCTAAATGATCATAGCAAGTACGTGCTTTTCGTAAATGCACTGGCGTGGAAACTTTGGCATGTACGCCATGGTTTAAGGAGATCCCCATCATACTTTCCATCAATTCAGCAATATCTTTTCCTGCTAGCCGAAAATAACGATGCTTGCCTTGAGCTACTACTGTGATTAGCTGGCAATCTAATAATTTAGATAAATGACTGCTCGCCGTTGAAGCTGATATATTCGCCACAGAACTTAGCTCAGTGGCCGTCCAAGCTCGCCCATCCATCAAAGCACTGAGTATTTTAACTCGTGAAATGTCAGACATAGCCGCCCCTATCGCGGCTATTGAGGACTCAAAGGTAACCTCTTTTCGTATTAAATTAGCCATCGCAAGTTCACTTTATTGCCCAAGGGAGCGTAACAGATGCAGCCATACTATCATTGTCCGTTATTAATATCAGTTGGTTAGCATGGTCACTGTATTGCACTAAAATATTAATGTTATTCTCCGCCAATACTCGTGCTATTTCGCCAAGTTCCCCCGGTTTTTCCTGTTTTAACTTACGAATTAATGGTGTCCGGATCGCAAGTACTAACAGTCCAGCTTGCTCTAGCGCTATTTTAGCTTCCTTTCCTTGTTCAACAAGAAAATGAGCATGGCATTCATCACCAACCGTAAATATCCCTCCCCCTTCCAATCCAATACCTTTATTACCTAATGTTTTTCCTAGTAATGCTAATTGTCCTATTTGATTATCTAAAACAACGTGAACATCAAACATTATCCTTGTCCTTTTTAAATGAATATTCGCGAGTAATATGAGCAATACTAATTTTGTAAAAATCAAATATTGACTCTCGCCCTTCTTGTTGAGCTTTCGCATGTAAAACATGATTTTTCCATTGCAGAACTGCGTATTCGTTTTCCCACCAAGATAGCGATAACATTTTTCCTTCTGTAGCTAGACTTTGAAAACGTTCAATTGAAATAAAACCAGCTACATGACTTAATAGTGGTCTTAACTCCTCAGCTAAAGTCAAATAGCGAGTTTGTTGGTCGGGTTGTATTTGCACCTCAAATATTACAGCAATCATATTTTTCTCCGTTATTAATCAACAAACAGAGTAATCCACCCGAAAATTAACACTTCGATAAGCAACGAAATATAGAAAGGTCATGCTGCTGTTTTATGTTGTATATCACACTTCTTTAAATTGCTCGGCCTGCGCTTATCATGTTCTCCTTCTCTTATAATTTTGTTTATTATTTATACTTTTTTATTTTTTGCTATCACCGAAAATAGTGCGGATCCCGCATGGTATTTAGGTTTACCCATCATTAAATACCATTGTTGTTATTTTAATCTTTTTAATATTTCATGATTAAGATCACACTAAAATTATGACCCTATTAACTAAAAGTTATGGATACCCTAATAAAACTCATTGTTAAAGATTAGTTAACCAAAGTAACTTCATTTTTCACTATTGTTAAATTGTTATAGTGAAAATTCTGGTAAACTAATAGAGGTAAAAAAATGATCCTAGATGCCAGTTATACATTATTAGTCGCATGTATCGCGCTACTCATAGGAATGTTTGTCGTAAAATTTACCCCGTTCCTACAAAAAAACCACATACCAGAAGCCGTCGTTGGTGGCTTTATTGTTGCAATTGTTCTGTTAATTATTGATAAAACATCAGGTTATTCGTTTACTTTTGATGCTTCATTGCAAAGTTTATTAATGCTCACATTCTTTTCCTCTATCGGGCTAAGTTCTGACTTTTCTCGACTGATTAAAGGAGGAAAGCCGTTAGTTCTATTAACTATTGCAGTAACGATCCTAATCGCCATTCAAAATACTGTCGGCATGAGTATGGCTGTCATGATGAATGAAAGTCCATTTATTGGCTTAATTGCAGGTTCAATTACTCTAACAGGTGGTCATGGTAATGCCGGAGCATGGGGCCCTATTCTCGCTGATAAATATGGTGTAACAGGCGCCGTTGAATTAGCGATGGCTTGTGCAACACTTGGATTAGTGTTGGGTGGTTTAGTTGGCGGCCCTGTTGCCCGTCATCTTTTGAAAAAGGTCTCTATTCCTAAAACAACCGAGCAAGAGCGCGACACTATCGTTGAAGCTTTTGAGCAACCAAGCGTCAAAAGAAAAATCAATGCAAATAACGTTATTGAAACCATTTCAATGCTGATTATCTGTATTGTTGTTGGTGGCTATATCAGTGCATTGTTTAAAGATACTTTTCTGCAACTGCCTACTTTTGTCTGGTGTTTATTTGTCGGTATTATTATCCGTAATACACTGACTCATGTATTTAAACACGAAGTGTTTGAGCCGACCGTCGATGTATTAGGTAGCGTTGCTTTATCGCTTTTCTTGGCAATGGCGTTAATGTCATTAAAATTTGGTCAATTGGCAAGCATGGCAGGGCCAGTATTAATTATCATTGCTGTACAAACTGTTGTCATGGTGCTATTTGCCTGCTTTGTCACCTTCAAAATGATGGGCAAAGATTATGATGCTGTCGTGATCAGCGCGGGTCACTGTGGCTTTGGTATGGGAGCAACACCAACAGCAATTGCGAATATGCAAACAGTCACAAAAGCATTTGGACCATCACATAAAGCTTTCCTTGTCGTTCCTATGGTCGGTGCCTTTATTGTTGATATTTCAAACAGTATCTTAATTAAAATATTTATTGAAATTGGTACATACTTTACCTAATAGCTACACACTACTCGGCGTACTTCTCCTAACAATTTATTATAGGGCAGTATGCCGAGCCGCTTTCTTACCCCGTATATTCCCCTAGTCAATCTATTTAGCTTGCACGTTTACGAATTAATTCTCGTGACAACTAAACCAAAATTTGAATTATGACGAGTATATCTGATTATTTATACTTTATTCGTTAGAATAGTCCGTAGAAATAAATAATCAGTAGGCTACATGGAATGAAATTAAGACATCTCGATATCTTTTATGCTGTAATGACTTGTGGTTCCTTAACGCGTGCGGCTGAAGTTTTACATATTTCTCAACCCGCGGCGAGTAAAGCACTCAAACATGCTGAGCACTGAGAGATCCCCTCATAATTTCCCCAAAACGTAACCATGTGTGAATAGATTTTGAGTAAGCAGGGTTGCAGCCACGAGTG
>NZ_JAFNNR010000016.1:0-26530 GCF_026536645.1 Gilliamella sp. B3801 | reverse complement strand
CACTTAGGGTACACCTTAAAAAACTTTTTTTGACTATTAAAAAAATCGGGATAGTTTCCTAAATCCCGATTTAAATTTAATAAGATGGGGAAAAATTTTTCTTAAATCCCGATATTTTAAGTATTAATCAAATAATGATTTTATTTGTTTTATATTTTTTCTATTTTTATTAAATCGTAGCATTTTGTCTGCTTTTAAAATATCGGGATTACGATTTTTAAATTTAACAATGTTAGTTTTATTGTCGAACAAAATCTGATAATCAGGCAACGAATCTTCTTTTGCTAATAATTTTAAATTGAATTTGAATTTTTCCTTAGTTCCCGTACTACCTGTTTTTAAAAATAGTTTTTCTAATGATATTTCAAATTCATATTGCTCACCGCAGTGCTTTCTTGCTATCTCGTAAATACGCCGATCGACTGCTTTTCTTATTCTGAAATAATCCAAACTCACTTTTAAAACATTTGTATTTGTTATAGCATCAAACAACCAGTTTGGTAATGTTATTTCAACCATTCCTATATCCAAAAATCCCTTCTTTTCTTCTATAATACGCCAACTATCTATCAATCCGAATTCAACAATTTCCGTTTTTTCTTTACCGTGTTTAATATTTGTAGTTATAACAGTCCCCTTTAAACGACTTAGGGCTTTTTCCAATTCTTTATATGACCTTCCCCCTTTGTCTCTATTTGTAGTTACAAAAAAATCATAAGGAGTAAATGCAATAACTCTACTAATTGGCTCTTTGTTATTAATCGCATATTGTAATTTTGAGATGCTATATAACCAGATGTCCTTATCAAAGATTGTAGCTAAACCAGTACTTGTAGATCTAACTGAAACAGTTACGTTTCCATTTTTATAAACCCTGTCTCTTACGTCACCGCCTTTTAATGCAAAAAAAGGATGTTCCATACTTGCGACTTCATCTCTAATTGATGAAATTTCAACATTATCTGCTAAAAATAATTCTATTTGTTCGTGACGCTGAGGTCGTAATGTTAGTTTATTTGTAGTTTTTCTTGTATTATTTGTCATAGCTATTTCCTACGGTGATTAGGTTATAGTTAGGGTTAATTAGATATTGCAGTATCTAGTTAGCCCGATTTCGTATACATAATAAAAATAACGGGATTTAGGAAACTCATTATATCGGGATATAGGAATAGATAAAAGTATATTTTGTGGATAAACAAGGAAAAATTCGGGATTTAGGAAAAAAAATTCGGGATATAGGAATAAGCAATCGGGATTTAGGGAAAAATAATCGGGATTTAGGAAAATTTTAATTTCTTCAAGCCCTTTTCATATAAGGGTTTACGCCAATTTTGTACCCTCTATAACTAATATAACTAAAATAACTGTTTTATAACCGCTGATTTTTTCAAAAATTCTGTGGATAATATCGTAGAGTTTTCTCATGTGCATTAACTGTGAATTTTGCTATGCAACCGTATTGAAAAGTCATTGATAGCCTAGCTATCAACAACTTTACAACACTAATTCACAATTACTACACAATCGAAAAATAAGCACCGAGTTATTAACGGCTTCCGCTCCGCTGTCAACAATAATAGGATTTTTTTTTGTTTTTTTAAGGTCAACACAAGTTATGCAAAAATTAAATCTCAACTTGCGAATGTTTTTCGACTTTGTTTTTATTTTCTTTTTCCAATTCCATATAGTTTGTTATCTTATTGACAGCTTTGTTAGCATCACGTAGTGCTACACTCAAATCTGCTTTTTCTAAATTCCCCGCTTCCAACCAGCTTTTTAGATATGCTAATGATTTCAACGTATTGTTTTCTTCGTTGGTCGCAAAACCACTTAAACCAAACTTTTGACACATTAACAATGATCCTAATTCTGCCACTAATTCTTCTTTAGCATAGTTTTTACTACCAAAAACATTACCATTTTTGGTATCAGTTGTTTTGTTTGTTCGTTCAATACATTTTGCTGTGCTATGTATTAATTCATGAAACGTTACGGCATAATATTCGTCAATTTCTGAAAATTGGGATTTCAACGGCATTACAATATCATTTGATCTATTATTTGAAAAAAATGCATTTTGACTAGAGATTTCTTTTATTTTTATATCATTATCTTTACAGTAATTTTCTATCATTTTCTCAATTTTAGAATATTTCTCAGAATTAGGTACTTCAGGCGTTTGAATTGCTTCAAACGGTTTTATATTTTCTGCATTCTGGACATTAAAAACATAATATGTTTTTAGAACTGGTCGATCTAATTTAACTAGTTGATATTGTTTTTTTCCATCTTTATCTAAAATTGGATTTCCATCGTCATCTTTTTTCAAAACACTAGCAGTATTAGTGAAAAATCCGATGAACTCACCTTTACTACCTTTTTTTATGGGCGTTTTATTTTTAACAGCTTCATTAAATGTTATCCAGCGGGGATCTTTAAATTCACTATTAACAGCTCTATTGAATAATACTATTTGATTTGCCCCGTTATATTCCATATTTTTGCTATTTTGTTGTGCAAAACCAACTGTAGCCCAGCTTTTAGTCCAGTTATGATCTGTATTAACAATTAAATTATATAGGCTTTCATTGTAACTGTTATTTAATTTATCGATTTGACTCATTATCTAATTCCTCATCAATTATTTCATGTCCATCTAATTCTACATCGTCATTAGCTAACTCATATTGAGGTTTCAACGGACGATATGGATCGTTCTCATGGATTTTTTGATAATTTTTTACATAAGTTTCAGCAGAAATGGTTTTCATTTTTTTATCCTTATAATGATATTTGAACATTTTTGTTTTTTTCGAATTGGTTGGATTTTTGATTAATCTGCTGATGTTCTAACTTTTTTTCGGCATCATTAATCGCACTGTTAAATAGTTTATCGTTGATATTTTTCAACTGGGTTTGTAAAACTTTTTTCTTAGTGTCATCTACAATAGATATTAATAATTTGGTCTCTTTCAGAATTTTCTTTTTAACTGTTTCTACAAAAACATCGATTGGATTTTTTGTGTTTTTTAATGCTCCCTTGATATTTTCGTCTACTTTGATATTACGATTTGGTTCGTTTTCATCTATTGCATTTTTAATGAACGAAATTGAAAATTGATTGAATTTTTCAGAATCTCGATCCAGTTGGTTAGTTAAGTAGTAGGCATTTTCAAATCTAATTTGATTGTCTTTATTTTGAATATCTAAAAATGAGGACATTTTTTTTGAAAATTCATTAAACTCAATATTTTTTTCATTAATCAAATTTTTATAATACTCAATAGTCTCGTTTTGATTTAAAGGTATAGAGCCTTCAGGAACATGTGCTATTGATTGTGCAAATATTACATGCCCGTTTTCAGCAAGGAAGGGGTATAAATTATAGTCTAAATCAATTCGTTCAACACTAAGTAAATTTTTTTCACTCTCAATTGAGAGAATATCTTCAATAAAAAGAGTATTTACATTTTTAGTAATAACTGTATTGTTTTCAAACGTTTTTACTACGTATTCAGCAGGAATTTTATTTTCATGTTCATACTCTTTTATTAAATCTATTTTTTCAGATATTGGAATTTTCTTCGCATCATCAATTAAGTTATTTATTTTCTGTAATGCATACGAATTAACATCGGGAATAGATTGTCCGTTTTTAACCAATTCATCCCCATCATTTTTAAACAATGAAATCATTGTTTCTGTATATGAAGAATCATTTTCTAATTTGTTTGCAATAATAACTTCAGAAATTTTATTTTGTTTGAGTAAATTAAAATCCGTTTGTGCGTTAGCATTTAAATTAGAATTTAATGGTGGGAAGTCGTTTTCAAATTTCTGATTAAATTCATCTTGTAAATATCTCAGATGAGAATCTGGGATGT
The DNA here is from genome assembly GCF_026536645.1 of Gilliamella sp. B3801. Classification (NCBI taxonomy): domain Bacteria; kingdom Pseudomonadati; phylum Pseudomonadota; class Gammaproteobacteria; order Orbales; family Orbaceae; genus Gilliamella; species Gilliamella sp. B3801. The sequence goes on along the minus strand of NZ_JAFNNR010000016.1, from coordinate 22,643 downwards.
ATTTTTTTTGTAATAAAATGTCGTTAACTCTATCTAATGAGTATTGTTCAATGTCAAAGTTATATCCACGTTCATTATTTAAATCTTTAGCTTCATTTTTAAATAACGTGAGAATTGCTTGTTTATATTCTGCATTACGTTCTATCTTTAATGCTAGTTCAAAATTAGTAACTTTATTGTTTTTAAATCTTTCGAAATCAGTAATAGCAGAGTTAACTATTTTTTCATCAGTAATGCCAAGTGGGTATTTTTCATTAAATGCACGTTCTAATACTTCTTTTTGATGAGAAGTAATGTTTACTTCTGAATTTTTTCTAATCATACTGATCTGATCTTCGGGATACTGATCAACGTCAATGCTATATCCCCGTTCAATCAACGCAACAGCTTCTTTTCTTAATTCATCAATAAAAACGTTTTTATATGATTCATTGTAGAGTTTTTTGTTAATTTCATACTCATAAATTTTATTTTGTTTAAACAAGCCAAAATCATTAATTGCCATTTCTTGTAAATTCATAATGCCCTCCGTTCTTGACAAATTTAATACTACAATATATAAGGGATGTACTCAATCAAATTTAAAACATGCAGGATAGTAAAAAACAACACAACGTCGGACGTTTTGTTATTTTTTACCCTGTACTTGCAGTAGGCTTATTATTTATGAAAACAAAAAAATCAATCAGGCTTGATAACAATTTAATTAATGCAGTAAATAACTACGCAATGAAAAATGGAATGAATTTTAGTCAAGTTATAGAAAAAACAATAAAAGATAAGTTTCAATTTAATGATTCAACATCTGATGACAATATTGAATCAACAGTAAAAGATAGAACAAAAAATGTTAGATTTGATAAACAAACATTAAAAGATATTTCAATGATAGCGACCAAAAAAAACATTACAGTAACAGAGGAGATTAGATTTAGAGTTTCCACTAGTTTATCAATGCCATGTTTTGATTCTTTAGAACTTAAAGAACTCGAGCAAACTAGAATTAACGTTAATCAAATCGGACGACTAATAAACATGTCAGTACGTGAAAAGCTAATTATTAATGATACTCATATAATAGAATTAATAAAATTAATAAATGATATGAATAATGTGTTAGTTAATATTATTAAAGTATCACAAGAAAGGTTATTTTAATGACAAGGAGACCTGAAGAATATTTAGATATGCGCCGAGCTAGAAGTAAAAAGTTCGGCTCGTCTGGTATTAATTCAAGAAAAAATAATTATAATTATGTAATTTCAGGAAAAATTTATAGTAATAAATCTAATTCTAATCATGTCGTTGTTAAAATAACAGGGGGAGCAAAAAGCACTAATTCAATGCTGAGAAATTTTGATTATGACACCAGAGAAAACACGTTACCCTTGTACGATAAAAATGGTTTTGAAATATCGTTAGATGACGCAAAAAAATTAGCTATTGATGATTATCAATTAACTAAAGTAAAGAAAAATAAAGACACCGAACCCCGACGAACTTATCGCTTAATGTTTTCAATGAAGGGTAAACTTGATCAAGATATTTTAAAACGAGCTGTTTATAATACGTTATCTACACATTTTAACGATCACAATTTTTATTATAGCTTGCACCCTGACACAGATAATAATCATATTCACGTTACAGTAATGAAAAAGTCGTTATCTAACGGTAAGAATTTAAATATAAATAAATCCCTACTAAATAAAGTTAAGTCACAGTTTGCAATTAATCTGCAATTAGATGGAGTTAATGCTACATTTTCTAGTGCAACAGATAAACAAAGCAAAATTGAGAAAGAATCGGCTAAGTTGAAAAGAGAAAATCGCCGTAAAGATGCAAATATTTATAAGATTGTTGATTTTGGTAAAGCTCATTTTAATTTTGATGAAAGCAAACCATTTTCTTATTATTTATTTATGCAAACAAAAAATGGTAGAGCAAAGAACATGTGGAATAAGGGTCTAGAAGATGCCATTAAACAAGCTGAGGTGGGAGTTGGCGATTATATAAAAATAAAAGAACTACGAGATGAAAATAATCAGTCATTCAAAGTGAAAAAATGGTCTATAGAAAAAGTTGAACGATTGGAAGCTCAAGAATTTATTATTAATGATTTTGGTCAAGCGAATTACAAATTTCAAATAAACGGTAAGCAATCATCCTTTGCAAAATTAATTGACAAAAACGGTAATGAACAGACGATTTGGTCAAAACAGATTCATCGGTTTTTAAATGAAAACCGAGCCACAAAAGGAGATTTAATTATAATACAAGATGATAAATTTATAATGAATAAAAAAGAATCGAATAAGTCAGTAAACGTATCACAGATAGAAAAAGCCACTTAAGTGGCTTTTATTAATTCCATGATGCATTTCCAACTTTATTTTTGGAAATTATAGCTTTGTGAGAGTTTTGACAATTTAAACTATCACCATTAATTTCACCGTTCTCACATTTTTTTCTGTACTCATCTAGTAGTTCTTTGTTATTTTTAAAATCGTCTACAGTATAGGTTTTCTCATTACACCCAAATAAGAACATAGCAGTAATTAATATCAGTATCGTTTTCATATAAAGTCCTTACAATTATGTGTTATTAAGATCTATTGTGTTTTATTAAAAAATCATTTACGGCTAATCTAAGTAAATCAGATATTGTTTTCAAAGGAAGCTTTGCTCGTTTATTTTTTATTGCAATATCTTCTAATTCTTCATATTGAATTTCATCAATTTCAAACGAAATTTTTCTCATTATTTTAGAAGTTTCTTTCTTACCGCCAGAGTATGGGCGATCTGCTAATTCATCTGCAAGTTTATCCGCTTGATTGTATATTTCTTTAGATTTTAATGGAGTTTTCAATTTGAGTTCCTTTTATTAATTAGTATTTAATAAATATTATTTATTAAATATTAAATATTAAATAATATCAAGTTCATTTAGCAAATCACTTATTTCATCACTTGCTTTTTCATTATCTGTTTCAATTACACTTTTACCATCAGAATAACTTGTTCTATACACTCGCCTATAATATGCAATACTATCTAACAGATTTATGTTATTTATTTCTGATAAATATTCTACAAATTCGAGACGTTCTAGTCCTTGTATAATTGGATTAGTTGTTGCTAACGTTTGATAGCAATATACTTTTAATTTTGGGTTCAAATCTTTTATACGTTCAAGCTGTTCTTCTAATTCTAATAGCGTATCTAAATCTTGCTGTGAGCACTGATGTGGAGATATAACAATATCAGCTACTGAACAACCCGTAATAAACTCTCGACTATTACGTCCTGCAACATCAACTATTATAAAATCGTAACGAGAATCCAGATCTAATAATGTAGAAGCTATATTTTCCCGTTTTTCTACTAAATTGATGGCAGGCTGAATGTTTTCACTTTCTCTTAATAATTGCCATTTTGACGCAGAACGCTGTGGATCAGCATCAACTAGACATACATCTTTATTTTTTAATGCCAATGCAACAGTTAAATTAATTGCTGTTGTAGTTTTACCTGCCCCGCCTTTATTACAGCCGATTACGATTATCATTGTCTAACTCCTTACTTATAATAAATAATATTTATTATATACTAAATAATAATGTTGTAAATAATAAATAATAAATATTATTTATTATGTTGTTCTACTTGTTTAGAGTTTTGATTTTGTGTGGAGTTTTTGGCTGTAGCGTTTATTGCCTGATCTAGTTTATATTCAATAAACGGAGTTATTACATGTTTTGTGACCCAGTCACTCACGTGTTTTTTTTGTTTTAGCTTTCCATTAATAATTTTGACTTCCGTTGTTAATTCTACAGAATTATCAATAACTCTAAGATAATTAACGATCGGAAATAGTTTTTTTATATTATTGTATGTTTTATCGAATCGGCGTCTAATTATAAATTCATCAATATTATGTCCGCCGTTTTTAACTCTATTATTTACTCTATCAATATGATTATTTAATGACTTGAGACCAACAAAATAAGCTCGAACACTATATGAATTTTTTTTAGCTGTCTTAATTTGATTTATTATTGAATTACTTGATAGAGTGCTTTCGATAAGAAATGATTGATTGTTTTTTATTGCATTATCAAACATTTTCAATGCAATTTTACCTGCCCGAACGCTGTTACAATTATGTTCTTTAGCAATTTTATCGGGATCAATAATCAATATACCATGAGCTGATGCTATATCATCTCTAATTGTTGATTTACCTGCACCGTTTAACCCCAAAATAAAAATTGCATTTTTATGCAACTCGTTTTCCATCTTTATCTCTTACCATTAATTTTGTACCGTCGGGGTTAAACTGCCATGTTTCGCCGTTTTCCAATTCTCTAACATAACTCTGTTTTTGAAATTTTTCAGCTAATCTTCTTTTTGCTAGCAGATCAAATAATTCATCATTTAAATAACCATGATCCGTTGTCCATAGATCTTCTGGAATTGGGTATGAATCGGGGTTAATTGCCTGTTTTTTTATATCTATGTAAATTTTCATTTTATATCCTCATTAACGTGGTTCATTAATTATACAGTAATTTAAAAAATATATAAATATTATTTATTATTTATTATTTAAGAATTCTTTTTATGTTTTGACCACATGTTGCTTTTTTCGTTTTGCGACATTCTATAATTAATTTATGTAACATCTCAAAAATCAACATGTGATAAATCGTTTTCTAAATGAAATATTCGGGTATATTTTTGCGTATTTTCAATACGTGAATGCCCCAAAAACTCTTGTATCACCTTTTCATCAATTCTATTGTAATATAAATTCATTGCACACGAATGACGGAACGTGTGGGGAGTGATATCAAACGGAAATGTTATTCCGTTTTTCTCAGCGAGTTTCTGAGCTTTTGTTATGAAACGGTTTACTTGAAATCGAGAATATTTAAAAATTAAATCATTTTTGGCAATTTTATTTGTGACAATGTAACGATTTAGGTCTTCGAGGTATTCTCGCTGTGTTTCATTTGATTTAAATAATTGTATGTTCCTAAAATACATTTTTTTTTCGTATATATTTTTGGTTTTTTTTACTCCATTTTCTGTATAGGTTTCACGTTTAACGAGTTTTTTCCGTTTTTGAGTTGGCAACGTCATTAGGCAGGTTTGAATACCAAACGAGAAATTGCTAGGCGTTAACATTAACGCCTCGCTAATTCTCGCCCCAGTAAACCATAGGGTTTTTAGTAGCATTAATTCATTATAATTTTCAACAAAACTAAATAAATTTTTGATTTCTGGCTCCAGTAGATATTTAGGAGCCTCAACACCAAATTTTACGAGTTGATTACGTCGTTCAACCCGTTCTAGCTGTTGCTGTTGGGAGATCTCTCTATAAACGAGTTTTTTTAAACCATCAAAATTAAAATTTATCAATTCATTCATAAATTACCTGTTTTATTCATTATCCTCGTCTGTATTAATAATCCGTATTTCGCAAGAAATGAGTTTCCCTTCTTGCCAATGTTCTTTGGAAGAACCAAAACTTGCTAGAAATTTCAACCCAAAAACAAAGATAAAATACATAACGAATCCTAATATTAAATGTTTAATTAAATCTTCAATCATGTTATGTCCTTTTATTACGTAAACTGTGTTTGCTACCGCCCTACGGTTGCTCAACCTCGAAACAACACGATAGCAAGTCTCGTATTGTTTCGACGTTCCGACGATTATTCTTTTATCGGTTGACCTCTCTTTCGATTTAATATTTCTTCCAGTGTTTCTAAATTTTTCGACGATAACGGCAAAAATGTGTCACATGTCATTGTTTCAAAATCAAAATTACTCATCAAACCGGTTATATCGTATTTAAATTGTTGATCGTTAAAAACACACAGTTTGTCCATATCTATGTTCGTCACCGTTATAGCGGTTTTTAACATCTCGATTTCGATGTTGTCGTTGAATGTGACAAAATCGCTGGCTCGTTTCACTATTTTATCAAATACTACCGGATTAAATTTACTCATATCTACCTACCTAATTGTTATTTAATGATTCGATGGCGACGATTAAATCGCTCTCATAATCACTGTGTATATTACAATATTCACAGCATGCGAACGCATACAGAATATCAAATTCTAATGACGAACTAACGCCGTATACTATTTTGAGTGTTAATAGATTATTACATTTAGAATGTTTGACGTTTTTATTCTCTATTGTTAATTCAGCGACTGGGTCGCTAAATATTTTTTCTACTCGCTCAAATTTCGATAATAACTGAGACATACTTATAACCTAATTAACTGTATGATATTGTCATTGGTGATCGTAAATTTGTCGATTGTAAAATCTCGATTAACGCTCATAACGGTATATTGGTTATCTAAAACGTTATCAATACGTCCCGTTAATGTTTTGCCTGCATGACTAAATAAAATATAGGATCCCTCCTGTATTTTTTTTTGCGATAGTTGATTATTTTCATCCACGACTTCGAAAACCTCATCGGGTGATGTCTCGTAGGTTGATATCATCGATGTTGCATCGATGCATTTTACACGGTAGAAAATAATTTTTCCTTCCTGGTTTTTTATAACCTCACTCACTCGTCCGGTTTGCATTGAAAATAGATTTCTAAAAATAACGACATCGTTTTTTTTGAGATTGTCAAATAATTTTTGATTTTTATTGTTCATTTTTTTATTTCCGTTTTTTGTTGTCCAAATTGGGCGATTGTTCAAAAAACACGCACCCTGTAAAAATATATATCGCACATTTAACGAAATATTACTTGTTTTGTGCGGTACATGTGTTATAATACTCCCATAGTTTGATAAGTCAAGTACTTATTTAACAGAATGTTACCCCCGATTTTCGGGGGTTAACAAACTAGATGTTTTGTGCGATTTTAAGAAAAAAGACAAGGAATGAAAGATGAGTATTGAAACAGAGATTTTAGAAAATTTTATTAGAGTGCCGTGTTTTCGTTACGCACAGGCGGATAGACTGTATTACAGCATCACGATGCCCATGAATCAACTCGACAAATTTTTATGTATTGATAATAGTTTTAACGTATTAGAACGTTCGCAACGGTTAGTTGACACCAAACGTGTAAAAAAAATTGTCAATTATTTAGAAACAGGTAAATTTATATTACCGTCGTTAACTGGATTTATAGAGGGTGAATGTAAATTTAAGGCGTTTGGTCAAAATGCAGATCTGGGATACCTCGAAATATCATTAGATAGCGTTATCAAACTATTTGACGGTCAGCATCGAGCCAGTGGAATAGTTTCAGCATGTTGTAAATCCTACGATCTAAAAAATAAATTAAAAAATAGCAGTATTACCCTAAATCTGACTAATGCGTTAACGTTATCCGAACGTCAACAATTTTTTTCGGACATTAATACGAACGTTTCTAAACCGTCAATTTCATTGAGTTCTGCATATAATAAAACAGATTCACGCTATCTAATAGCCCACAGAATCATTAAAGAACTGGATTTAACATTAAATATTGAGTATGAAAAAAATGTAATTCATAGAGATGATAAACTGAAATTTTTTACATTTAAATCGTTTTCAGATTCTATTTCAAGGGCATTTGGTTTACGTAAGAACACAGAAATTACCGATGAGCTGATTTCAGATATTTTATATATTTATGAGGGGTGGCGGAATGTTTTTAAATGGAATTTAATCGTAGACATCGCTAATGTTAGAAACAAAACCATTAATTTTCACAACATGATGATCGTGCTCATCGGCGACGTTACCCGTGAGCTACTCTATAAATACGAGAATAATCATTTTATTGTGAATGAGAAAATAGAGAACAGCAAAATAGATTATCTCTTAACATTTCAGCATAAAAATTTATACGATGTCTGTATCGATGCCGAAACAGACAGAATTAAATTAGATGCTGTATCTAAAAATAATCTGAAAAATTACATTAACAATCTAATTGAATATTAGATAAAACGAAGGAAACTAAAAAGATGAATACAATGAAAAAACAAGAATTGGATAATGTGATTTTCGAAACTAACTTTATTGATGAAAAAACCAAACGATTTTATTTAATATTTGTTGACCTATTTATGAATTTATCTATGAATGGATTCACAATTGATTTATATGAAAATGAAGAAATGCTACAGTCGCATTTGCATTTGCAATTGTCCGACTTCTTTAATATTCATTTTCATAATAAACCCCGTAGTGTCTACAGGCTTCTGCTCCAGCATGGGGGTATCGATGCTGGCATTATTGACATAGAGCTTGATTATCAGCGTCAACTACATGAAACATTTATGATTCAGATGTACTCAAAAAATATTAGTAACATAGTTAACGCTACCCAGAAATTTATTAACTACCTGAATAATTTTGATTTAGATGAAATTAATGAAATAGAGTAAAGAGGAAAAATAAAGATGAAAGATCAAGAATTTAGCATTGATATTAAAAATAAAAAATGGGAGGAGAAACTCGGCGAACTCGCAAAAGAAAGTGCTCGCATGTGTGGGTCATTAGAAATTGTATATATTCGCTCATTCAGTGATGCGGTTGATAGACTAGTTATTAATTTGGATGAAAATGAAAAACGAATAGTATTAGGAATAGCAGAAGAAAAGTTTGATTATTGCGCTAATGCGTATGCTAAACCCGATTATAATGATGATGGTTGTTGTAGTCATGGAGTACCATACGATTGCTGTCCGTTAGGTTGTGGAGAATTTTAATATAATACAAAATCCCTCATAGATAGGGATTTTGTCAACTAACCGATAAAAAACAATTCTTTTATTAATTTGTATTGTACAATACAAATTTAAGGATTAAAAAATGATAAAACCATCAATTATTGCCTACAAAGAACTGCAACAAGCATATGATTTTTTTAATCAAAATCTATTCAATAATGAATTGCCTAATCTATTAATAACATTGCAACGTGGAAAATATACATTTGGTTATTTCTCCCCCGAACGATTTACCGGAAAATCAACTATATCGGAATTAGCTCTAAACCCAGATTATTTTGGAGAGCGTTCGCTAGCTGATACGTTATCAACATTAGCACACGAAATGTGCCATGTCTGGCAACATTATGCCCCAGTAAAAAAATGCCGAGGAGGTTATCATGATAGAGTTTGGGGGCACAAAATGGAATCAATCGGGTTGATGCCATCAAATACTGGTTTACAAGGAGGAAAAAAAACAGGTCAGCAAATGACACACTACATCATGAAGGATGGTTTATTTCAGCAAGTTGTTTACAATTTGCTGAAAAGTGGCTTTGAGATATCTTGGTATGATAAATATTCAGAAAGTATAACTACTCCAATATCTAAAGTTAACCATGATATTCTGATAGACTGGATAAATCAAACACCTAAAGATAATATCAATTTAATTAACAAATTAACAAAAACAGTTAATAGTAATTCAATTCAGATGGTGGGTGATGATGATTTATCAATAGTAAAGCCGATTTTAAAAGGGACTGGCACTAGAAATAAATTTACATGCACTAATTGTGGACAAAATGCGTGGGCAAAACCCACGGCATATTTGATTTGTGGAGATTGTAATAAAAGAATGGAAAATATAAAATTTAGTTAGCCAAAAAATCATCTAACGATTTTCCTTGGTCGAGTTGTTTTGATAACCAAAACGGCATTTTCCCTCTTCCCGACCACGTTAACTGATTGTTGTTTTCGTCTATATATTGATATTTTATTTTTGGCTCTTTTCTTATTTTTAACAGATCATTGGGCTTTAGACCAATTGATAGCATATATTCACTAACTTTCTTTAATTTATCCTGTTTTTCTTTTTCTTCAGTTAAACGTAATTGTTCAGTTTCTTTTATTTTTTCATTAACATCATTGAAACGAGTAATCAGTTTTTCACAATACGATGAACCATTTTGTTTAAACAAACGAGCTATATTTTTTTTGTTAGATAAAAATTTATGTACTTCGTTTAGTTCCATAGTTTTGTTCCTATTTTCAGTAAATTTATAATGGGATAGAGCCTATAGACATTCCAGCCATTACGATCGCCTGTAATTGCTGAGTTGGCAGATGATTTTCATAATTATAGTAGACCCACCTTTTATTATTTACATCATAGTGAGGTCTTCGACAAATCGCATTTTTATCAAGCCACGTACCGATTAAAAACGGTTTCATTCCTGATCTGAAATAAAATTGTTTATCCTCTGCGGTCGCTTTTTTTGTAATAAACTGAATATAACGACAGACTAATGAAAAACTTTTAACACAATTCAATTCATCATTAAATTGAATTACCCCTTTTTTGAATAGACTAAATGAGCCGAACGTCATAATGAAGGGACGATTTTTTCCTGTCGGAAAAGTCCAAGTTGCATAAAATGAATAATTATCTTTATGTGTTTTTTCAATCCAAGCTTCAGCTATGAAGTCACGTTCTTTATATTGACCCAGAAAAAAAATATCTTCATTTTTCATAACTCGAATAAAACTTTTAAAAAAAATTGGTACTCGACAATAAAAAAGAAAATCTGAAATAGTTTTTATATTAGCTACATTCATATTAATTTCTCTTAGAAAGGGATGTCATCATCATAGATAGTTACATCATTTATTGATGATGTATATTCATGATGTTGTTCAATGTTTGCAGGCTGTTCTTTATCTTTAGGCTTATCTAGTATCAAAATTTTGTTAGCAACTACACTACACGTTTTATATGTGTTTCCTCCCCGCTCATATTCTCGTGGATTTAAATAACCCTCAATATCAACTAACGCCCCTTTTTTTAAGAACGATTCTAATTTTTCTATTTTTTCTTCATTAAAGAAAACAACGTCATGCCAAAGTGTTTTATTTCCCCCTGTGGCAACACTAAATGCGAGCATAAATGAATCATTCTTAGTAATTATTAATTGAGCATCTTTACCCAATCTACCTATCAAATTAACTCTATTTTTCATAACCAAACTCCTTAATTTTTAATTTTTAATTTTTTCAAATATGGCTGTAACTATTGACGAACAATAGTTATAACAGTCAGGGACAAGTACAACATTAGTATTTCGAGACAGCTTAATAAATGTTTGCATACGCTGAATTGATTCAAACTCGCCCTTTAACGTTATTTTGTCTGCGTGATCTAACACGTAATTTATTTTTATTAAATCTGTGGTCGTTGACTGTATAGTATTTTTATCAATATAAATTGATTCTGTGACATGCCAGCTTCCGTTATCGTTTGTGTTTTTTATTGTTCCAACTATTTTTTCAATATTGGAAACTTTGTTAACCGAAACATCTTTTCCTTTTGGGAATGGGGCTGGCTCAGGAGGAGACGAACATCCACTGAGTAATAAAATTAAACTTAAATATATAAATCGCATAATTTTTCCTTTAGTTAAAAAACATCATCATCAATTGCCTTTAACTCTGGCAATTGAATTGCTAATTCATTATTCTGTATGGCGTTTTTATAATCAGATTGAGCAGGATTTCCTTTAATATTTCGTAGTGTTGGTGAAACTAATTTAAATTTTTCAATTAAAAATGGAGTAGAGAAATAATTAGCTTTCTTACATTTAATTTTAATGTTGTTACATAAAATAATTTCGTCATCCATTTTTAAATCCATAATCTCTTGTGGCAAAATCAATGCTTTTGACGCTGTATTTTCACTACGTGAATTACTTTTAGCTCCGAAAGAACGACCATAAGATTTTGTTGTAATATTGCCAATTCGTTTTGAAATTTCCTCGGCAACCTTAGTTTCTTTTGGACGATAAAAAATATTACACGTATGGTTTTGTAGTAGTGTTGATCCGCCCTTTTCGCCATAGCCGAGGGGTTTATCATTTTTTATCTGTGAATCCGCTTGGTAAATAATTAAACTACGCAAATCATAGCCTGCAATAAAACTCACTGAAACTTCATATTTTTCCATATAACCAATTGACGTAAATTCATCCATTCCGAGTAAGCATGAGTGTTTCAACTCTGAATTTTGATCGGGCAGTCCTTGAGCAATATTTGTATCAATTAATTGAGTAAAAAAGAGATTTATTATTGGTCTTGCAGAAACTAAATCTTCGGGATTAATAACAAGGTAAATAGTCATTTTTCTTCGTCGTAAATCTCTAAAATCAAAGTCATTTTGACTGGTTGAATTTTTGATAACTCTATTTTGGAATGGTTTTAATGCTGTTTCATACGCAGTTTTAACACCTGCAAACTGTTTCTCAGCTTCTTTTTGTGAAAAAAATGATAAAAACAAATTGTAAATAGTGTCTGGTAACCAACTCAGCAAATATGCCGTTTCCGTTGCAAGTTCTAATGATATTTTTTCTTTTTGTCCATTTCTTAAAATATTAACACCGTTTAACGCCCCGCCTATATTAGTTAATGTATAATCATCTGCTAAATAACCATTATGATAAAAAACACCAAATAAATATGTGATAGCAATAAAAATCGATTTTCCCTCACCGATAAAGAAATCATTATCCTTTGATATATAAAATGAGTTAGCTATATTTTGAATTTGTAGTTCGACCTTTGGATCATTAAAATCTAAATACAAAAGAGGATTATAACGATGGGTTTGTTCTGAAAATGGATTAAAGAGGAAAACCTCTTGTCCGAGTATGTCTTGTCTATATTTAGATGTGTAATCAAAACATTCTTTTTTAATATCTAATACGACTAGGCTATCTTCCCAACACATCAAATTCGGAATAACAATACCCGTTCCTTTTCCACTTCGGGTAGGTGCTCCCAATGAGCAAAATTCTTGCCCACCAAAAAACAACGGTTTTTCGTTATATAAACCAACTAAAATGCCTTTTTCTTCCATCAGTTTTTGGCTTTTTATTTCATTTATCGTGCTCCATTTTGCTGTTCCGTGTAGCTCTCGTTCGTTTCTCTGCTTTTGAGCTATTACTAATAAACCTGCTATTAATAAAGATAAAATAAATATTATGAATAGTGCCACCCAGAATGCAAAAATAGTTGTTTTTACTTCACCTGCCATCAATGCCAAATAAGGTGTTTTCAAACTAAAATAATCGTACGCCGAATGAATTAACTGAAAAATATGTTTGATTTTATTTTTATGGGATGCGACTTCGGGCATATATATAAATGTTAAAATCACACTCGATAAACAATATGTTATAAATACGCCAAAACTAAAAATGATATAGATAAAAAATTTTTGTGGAGCATTTAATTTTTTAAAAAATTTAATCATTTTTGTAATCCTTCCAAAATATAGTCGTAATACGCCTTTTTCCGTTAATATTTCCGATATGAATAACAATATCGACAGTATCCCGTATAATCTCTTTTGTTGTATCGTACGGAATTTTGCTACCTGTTGGATTTTGTAATGACATCATTGTTAATCGAGTAATAACTTGCTCATAACTACCTGCATGTAAAGAAGTTAAACTACCGCCATGTCCGCTTGAGATGACATTAATGTAGTCAAATGCTTCACCACTTCGAAGTTCAGCAAGCAAAATACGATCGGGCTTCATGCGTAAACACGATTTCAGTAATACGGATGGATTAATAACAGACTGATTTTCAGACGAATAAAGCAAATTAACTATATTATCATGAATAATTGATGTTATTTCTCGCACATCCTCAATAGTAATAATTCGTTGGTCAGCAGGAATTGAATAAATTAAGGATTTCATGAACGTAGTTTTGCCACTACCTGTTGCACCAGCTATGACAATATTTTTAGTTCCACATGCCACAGCTAAAGAAAAGAAGGCTTTATATTGTTTTTCAGATAGTAGTTTTTGTAGTTCACTATCAACAGGATCTTCATACTCACCAACAACAATATCATCAAAAAATCCTTGATTACTGAAGTCATCCAGAGTAATTGAAAATTGAGAAGGTTTTCTTATCGTGATTGAATATTGATTTTTATCACACGCAGGCGGAATAACAACTTGTAAACGCTCACCATCGGGCAGATCTGCACTCATAATAGGATGGTTTTCATTTAAAATATTATTTGAATATGTTGCAGAAGCATTGACGAAAAAATCTAAGTTAGATTTTGTAATTCTTTCATTTTCTTCGTTAGTACCAATTTTCCATCCTGCGTTCGTTTCATATCGAATTTGACCAATTCTATTAATCACAATTTCGGTAATATCATGACGAGTTAACAAATCACCGAATAAATTTTTTATGTGTGAACGCAGTGCACGAGCATCTTTTTTGACGATATTATTCATTTATTGATATCTCTTATTTAATGAATAGACACCAGAAAAATCAATATCACGAGCCACAAAAATGCCCACTTTATCACCTTGATTTTTATAAAGAGTAGGCTTTATATCTCCCATTTGTTCGAGCACAGTTTTAGCCAATTCTTCGCTATTTTCTTGTGTATTTTCAAGATAATTTCGATTATTTGACTTTGCTAGTCTCGATGATAACGCAGAGCTACTATCCGTTATCATACTGAGCAAAATTGCATTACCGAATCGTTTCCAAAAATGTTGATCTGTCCAACCCGTTAAACCATTTGCTCCGAGTTCATCTGTTGAACCACTGTTAACATTTACATTAATATTGTTGGGCGTTCGAATTTCTTGCCAAATGACAAATATCTGATCACTCCCGTGACTAACAGCTCCCGTTTGATAAACACCAATTGCCTTCGATCCTTTTTCAATTAGCGTTACATTCCCATTTTTTGAGAGCACATTTTCAGCAATCGTACAACTAATTTGACCGCCTACATTACTAATTAGCTTTTGTCTGAGTACACAGGGAATATACGTACCTTGTTCCAGCAATAAGTTTGGATTGAACGGACTTTTTCTTGCTGTATTTGCTTTGAATGCTGTACTTGAAAACATATCATTCTCTGAGCCAATTTTATTGCCATCACTACTTGATTTATTATCTGGCTGACTTACGGGCTGTGAGCTTTGCCCGTTTTTAACAACCATAGAACCTGATGACTTACTAAAACTGGATTTAACTGTATTTGAATTTTCAATTTTATTACCAATAAACCCAATGTCCTTATTTTCATCAGCTTCTTTATTGACAATAGCAGGGTTATCAAATTGTTTAGGCGGTAACGTAAAGCTTTTCTTTTCATCAACATTTTTAGAAACTTCCTTTGCAACAGTTTCTTTGTTGTCTGTTTTATATCTCACATAAACTAATTTATAGAATGCAAAAGCTAAAAATAAAACAACAAGTAACGCAAAAATTAATTTCAAAAACCTTTGATTTTTTTTATAAATTTTATCGCCAGCAATCGAAATATTTTGTTGAGATGGTTCTTTATTTTCAGTCATAGATGAAAACCTTATTTAATATTTAATATTTATTATTTAATATTTCTAATAATATCTTTATTACTTGTTACTTGATTATTTTGTAATGATTTGCCAAAGCTTTTATTTATAATGCCGACAACTTCATCACCACTTCTTAAAATCAGACGATTTGCTGTTTTATGAACGACTATGATGGTATATTTTTCAGTGTTTTTAACACTGGTATTACTCATCATTTCTTGGTTACCCTGATAGTAAAAAATGGCAGGGATTGTTTTTTCAGCAGTAAAACCAATAAAAGTACGAACACCGTCATCATATGTAAAATCAGGCGTAATAGATTCACTATCTTTACCCACCAGCATTGTGTAATTCCAATTCTTTGGTCGTGTAAACTGCTCTAATGAATCATTAGCCAATTTTTCTTGTTCAAGTGCTTTTTGCTCATTTAATAATGCTTGTTTTTTATTACTTTCATCTGTTGGGTACGTAAAATTAACTAAGTAAGAGTTATCATCAGAATCAACGAGTTTTAAATCAAACGTATAAATACGTTTATTTGTCGTAACAATCAGATTTGTATCCCACTCAAAACTATTAGGCTCAATAATCGTATCTTCGTATTTATACGCCATAGGTTTTAAAAAAATTTTATTGTTATTATCCGTAGTCTCCCAACCAAGATTGAAGCCAATAACAACATCAACAATAACTTCATCTGGAGAAAAATTAATTGCTGTCACATACCCAACTTTTGCATTAACTTGTGTGACGTTGTAACCGTTATACGCTAAATATTGCATACGTTTATCAAATTTAGATGGCGTAGGTTTTTGTAATGCATTACAAAAACCAGCTAATATAAGTAATAAAAATACGAAACGTTTCATTAAATATTTTCCTCTATGATCTGATAACTTGTAACAGAAAAACCGAGTGGATTTTCAAGACGATAGGATAATTTTAATTTTTGAGCTGGCTCATACTCATACGACATTTTTATAATAAAGTTTCTTTGATAGACTTCATTTTTTTCAGTAGTATATGTTTTAACAATACGGGCTGTAGCCATTTTTATATCTACAGTATTAATATCTTCTAATATAATTGAATTGACCTTGACAGAAATTGTTCCCATCTTCATAACTTGATCGGGACTATCAGATCTATTCATTTGAACTAGGTATTCATTTTTTACGTTATCACTACTATATAACTGTGTTTCAATATATGTATTTTGAATAGTTTGATACGTATAACTTTCTCGTGTCTGTATGTATGTGTTTACAAAATACTTGTCGAGAGCTTCATTTGCGTGTAACTGTTCGGGATCGACAACAGTAATAACGTCGGGAATACCTGTTTTTTCATTCACTTGAATGACGTACGGTGTAACTTCTTTTAATGGTAAAATTATTGCTAAAATTAACCAGGATATTATTAATAAAACAGTTGTCACACCCGTTATTAACCACGCCCTTTTTTCAGAACGTTTAAACATATACTCTCGATCGTTCTCATATGAAATATATTTACCAAAACCGTCGTTAGATGGTTTTTTATCATCATTGATTTTTTCAAACATTGATTGCCTCATTTTTTAGAATGTATTTTTATTACCAAACTCTTTTTCCAATTCATGTAAATTCTGATTAATTGCAACTTCCTTTGATTTGCTGAAGGTTCTATCCCACGTAGGAGGAACAGGAGTACTACTACATGCAACTAAATAGATTGAAAAAACGCTGAGAAAAAAAATTTTTATTTTCATAAACATGCCCTTATTTTTTAGACATTGCATTAGCAATTGAGTTAGCTAATGATTGATTTTGAGATGCTTGAGCCTTCCGCTGTCTATAACTATTGATTTTATTTTCAATAATGTTGTTAGACATTGCTTGGTTCATTCTGTCGACACTAACCTGAGATAATGCCATCGAAATTTGCCCAGCAAGTTTGACACCATAAATTGTTACTACTCCAGCAATGAGATACATAATGCATGATAAAAATGCCTCTGCTCCATCATGATTTGCTACCCAATTATTGGTATATTTAGCTATAGCAAAACCCACTTTAGAAAAAACAGACAAAAATAATACAAATAACGCCGTGCCAATTACTGCTTGCAACCACATTGAAAACATATTTTTAAACCATCCCCACAGATAGCAAAACAGGAACAGAGGAAAAACAGCTAACAGGGCAATCAACGTTATTTCAGAAACAACAATACCGACGGCATAACTAACTACACCTAAGCAAAGCGGAGCCATAAATAGACATTGAACAATCCAAAATAGATGCCCAGAGATACCGTGAGCATTTTCAAGTGATTCTGCATATAAATTAACAACAGCACCTATTTTTGCGTCAATTCCACTGTATGCATTGTTTGAAAATTCATCTCCAACTAAAAACCCCCGTAACCCGTGTATGGCTTCATTTACATAAGTTGTATATGTACCCATATTACTAAGAACACCGATAACTATTGCAAATCTAGCTAAATTCCAGACAAAATCGGGGAGAGGTTCTTGTATTTTTCCCGCTAGAACCATATAACCGTAGAACATTACATATATAGTAATACCCAAAGTTGATACATCTAATAGACCTGCAACCCATCCATCTTGAACCAGTTTAATTGCTTCGGTTACAATATTATTAATTTCATTACCCATATCACCAAAAAGAGTAAAATTTATCATTACATCACCCAATCACCAGTGAGCATTGCTAACTTTATTTAACTTAACTTTTTCTTTTCTGATGTTGTCTTCCTGTACTTCAATCAATTCTTTTTGTTGAATTTGTTGTTGAGTTTGTATATCCATTTTTAATTTATCAGCTTGTAATAACGCCAATTGAGTATTCATTGCATTATTTAAATCCAGACTTTCTTTCTGATCTTTAGATTGAGCCATTTTTTTTGCAATCTGATTAATTGTTTTCACTCGTTCATCAATCGCCTTAAGATTATTATTCGCTTGATGTTGACGAAGTGTTATTAAAACGATTTGACCTTCACAGTTTTTTCGTTCTTTCTCAACAAACGAGTTCGAATTTTGTTTAGGTGGACATAAATTATTTAAACCATAGCTCTGGTAGATTTTTTTTAAATCACCATTCAAACTGTCAAACCCTTGGTCTAATATTCTTTTTGGGTTATTTATCCAAGCTTGTAATTCTTTGGTATCGTTAAAATACGATGAGCTTTCTTTTACTAAATTTGCTATATCTCTGATACCCGTTTGCGCCGCCAATGTATCTCGTTGTGTTTTTAACTGATCCTTATATTGTTTAACTGTTTCAGTCCAACGCCTAGCTTGTTCTAACGCCTCCATTTGTAATTGAGCAATTGATGCTACATCAACTGTCGGAATTCCTGTCGCTAGTGCAGATGATGAATATAACGCTATTAAAATTAATATTTTTTTCATTTTTATTTCCTTGCTATTAATTAAACACATTGTTGTTTAAATAGAGGTAACCAATTTTTAGGATCATTCCCAACTTGTTCAATCAATAAATGAACTAAATTTACATTTTCCATTGATGCAGATAAAATTTTTAAATTTTCTCTGCCCAAACCAGATAAATCGATTTTTGCGACAACGGTATTTCCCCTAGAATCGCCATCATTTTCATTACCCTTTTTTATCAATAATTGGCGACTGTCATCTGCCAATTTTTTAATGATTTCATATTCTTTCAGAGAAACTTGAAAATGTTTTGTGTATTCATTAGCATCAGCTTTCGAATTTGGTAAAAAGAAGAAAGTTTCGACTTGTTCAATGATGGCTCTTGCTATATCACTTTTAATTATTTCGTCAGGAGATTGTGTTGCAAAAACTAAAAAACTATTTCTCTTTCGAAATGTTTTCAAACCGTCGTAAATAAACTTGTTAAAGAAAGTTCCCCCCGAAAGCCATTTCCAAAATTCATCCATAAAAATTGGTAATCTGCGACCATCTGTAATTTGTTCAATTCGATGTAAAATATAAAATGTTATTGGGGCAACAATATTTTTATTGTCTAAAATTTCAGTACCATCAAAACCATAAATAGAGTGAGTATCAAAATTGATATAATCGTATTCATTATCAAAAACCCACGCATATGCACCATCGCCCGCCCAAATCGATAAACGCCTGCTCAAATCATTATCATTGCTAATATCAGATTGAATATTTTCAAGCAGAAGCGATATTCCGTGATATCGATTAGCTTTTTCTTCACTCATAACCGCATTAACAGCAATGCTTATTTGTTCTCGTTCTCTAACTGATAACAATTCACCATTCATCGTTGCAAGCATCGCAATCAAATTATTTAAAAAAGTTATGTTTTCAGCAGTTTTATCAATCATAAACGGATTAAATCCTGTTTGATGACCGTCTTTTAATGAAAAATATTTTCCCCCTAGTGCTCTAATATTGATTTCAGCGCCGTAATCTTTATCAAAATAGATTGCAGTAAATTTACGATTAACTGCATTGTGTGGGAATGAATCATCAGATTCATATTGAGTTAATTGATTTAATAGAAACGATAATGTCATGGTCTTACCCGTTCCACTTTTACCAACCATTAATGAATGCCCCAAATTCATCTCCCCAAAATCGTTTCGACCAATTCGTGTTTGATGAAAATTAAAATAAAATGGCTGGTTAGCGGTGGTTTTTAGTAATGTTACAGCATTACCCCACGCATTATTTTTTTGCTTTCCGACGGGATTATTATGTAACGAATTTAGACCTACAAAATTGAGACTTGTAATGTCACTGACTTTATGACGAAATTTAAAATTGGAGGGTAATTGTCCAAAATATGCTTCATCTGTAGCTAACCAGTTTACTGTAACAATAAAACCGAGGTCGTTAACAGTAGTAATAAACTGATTGACTGCTTGATTAACTTCTTCTTCATTATTACCAAAAATAAACGCCGAAAAATGATGCTCCCCCATGATTAGATCGCCTGAGACTAGTTGTTCTTTCGCTAAATCTAATTCTGCTAACTGTGAAATAGCATCATCTTCTGTTGATGTAAGTTGTTTAATTTGACGATCGATATTTTTTTTACCTACATTTTTTGGTAGGAGAGAAAACGATTGTGTAATAACATAACGAAATGGTAAATTAATTAATTCATCTAAAAAACCAGCCCTTGTATATGCCGTCCAATCTTTTATTTCAATTGATTTAGCGTACATTTGTTTGGTTGGTGTTGTAATTTTTAAAACACCGCTGGCACACAAACTAACCTCATTATTTCCCAAATAATTATAAATAGGAGTATCGAGAACACGAATACGCTGGTATTGCAATGATAGAATATAATTAAAAAATTCTAATTGTTGAGAATATTTAATATCATCAATTAAATAACATGATAATTTATAGATACTAAATTTAGCCAAAGCACTTTCTACACGACCACAAATATCATTAAATATATCGATTCTTTTATCTAACTCTAACTGACGTTCTGCAAATTTTGCCATTTTTCTATTCAAAGATTCTGTGCGAGTTTTTTTAAAAACCAGAGTGACAAACAGCTTATTTTCCATAAACTCAGTATCTTTAAATGATGAAATGTATTTTTTATTTATTTCATTAGCAAAATCATTATTGAAATCAGGGTCAAGATTGTATTTTGAAAAATCCTTAATATTATGAAAATAGAATGCAACATTTTCTAATCCCAATGATATTAATAATGAATTTAATGAATATTTATAGTAATCAATGTTTTCATCTTCTCGTGTTTCAAACGATATACCATCGACCACCCACGTTGATAACAAATAACCATTTTTATCAATAACAATATCATTGGTAAGTTGGGTTGAGTATGGTATTAGTTCACTAAATGGAATCGATTTTTCATTATCTAACATAGTTATTTTTTCCTTGTTATTTTTCGCTTTTAATCTAATACGTGAATAATCAACAGACGAAAAAAAGTATGCTCTAATACGTTTTTTAAATGATTTATTTCTTATTTTTCTAACAAACAAATGACGCTTAGTTCCAATGACCTGAAACATCTTTTCATCAATTTTTGTTAGAACTTTTAAAATCAAATATGCGGGTAACAATAGTGTTAATAGAATTAAACTAAACCACATCGAAATTAAAAAAATGAATCCGCAAACTATAACTAAGGGATAAATTGGGATGCCAATAAGCATGGGCGGTCTAGTTAAAGCTTTGTAGAGTACATCTCGATTCATTTTAGCCCACCAACACTGATGCAATTTGTGCTGCTGCACCAATTAAAACGCCTCCTGACAAAATTTTAGCCCCTTCCATCATAGGGTCACCCTTAAATAAAACTTTGTAACCTGCCCACATGATAGCTATAGTCACTGTCACAACTGCAATAGCAGATAATATGTCTGATACAATTTCCATTGTTGTATTAACTTTTGAAATTCCACCCGCAGCAAACGATCCACAGGAAAACAGCAATGTAAATAAAAAAGTATTGATTTTTTTCATTATTTATCCTTGTTTTTTGAGTTTGTTGAAATGTTTTTTATTTATTTTTTTGTAATTGAAAATTTATTTAATTGTTTATTATTACCCCCTCTCTTTGACCACCAACTACAGCTATAGCGTAGGGATTAAAACCGCTTTCTGTTTCAATTAATGAATTCAATGTATCGTGATGAATTAATGGCGCACAAACGAGAAACAACATATTCAATGTATTCAGGACGTTGACCTTTAAAAACAAAAAAAATTTATTATTGTTGACAGCGGAGCGGAAGCCGTTAATAACTCGGTGCTTATTTTTCGATTGTGTAGTAATTGTGAATTAGTGTTGTAAAGTTGTTGATAGCTAGAGCTATCAATGACTTTTCAATACGGTTGCATAGCAAAATTCACAGTTAATGCACATGAGAAACTTAGCGACGTAATGTTCCGAACTTACTGATAATTTCATTAATCATACTGGAATCGGCACTTGGACATTGTCCCAAAAAACCGCTTCTTGCATTTGACGTTCTACCGCCATTAAACCTACCGTGTTTTTTACTAATAATGCTAAAAAATTTCTTAGTAGGTTTTGAACATTCAGATGGACTTTCACCCTTTACTTTCCCCGCCATGCACAGAAAAACAGTACAAGGGTCATTACTATTTATTTCATTTTCATTTAGTTCAATTGCAAATGAATTTGAAAAAACGAATGTTAACAGTAAAAAAACATATTTGATGTTTTTATTCATTTAAAATCACCTTTATCTGTAAGGATAATTAAGAGTGTACCCTAAGTG
>NZ_JAFNNR010000015.1:0-27801 GCF_026536645.1 Gilliamella sp. B3801 | reverse complement strand
GTTACTCCTTTCCTGATGTATCAAACTGATTAATCAGCTTTCCAACGTTATTTGGGTAATAATGATTTTGGTTGATTAAGTTGGAGTAATTGGGGGCATCGATAATCAGAAAAGAATCAAGAAATTGATGTGATAATGATTGTAAGTTGAGATACAAATCATCATGAAAATGACAGAAATTACCGTAAATAGGTAATCGGTTATCTGATAGCACTAAACAACGAACCACAACTACTCCTTAATATCCATACTATCCCTAATTAACTTTTATTTATGTTATCGATTTTGATAATCTTAATCATTTTACAATGATAAGATCATTCGTTAAGCTAAGCAAGCTTTTGTTAAATAAATTGAAAATATTTTGTTAATAAGGTTAATTTTTTATTGCTATTGATAATGGATACAGTGATGTTAAACGCATTTAAATAAAGTGAATTGACGGCTTTTAATTTTTTAAATATTGAGGAGGAAGGTGAAACTAGAACGGGAGATATTTTTTCATCAAATCATTAATGAAGGGCTATAAATAGAGCGTTTTGCAAGCAAAGCTTGCAAAACTAAAAAAAAATCTATTAATTAAAAATTTTTACAAACTGTAATTCTATCCAATCCCATACAGATCCAAAGAACCCAGTTTCTGCAACATTTTGCAGTGCCACTAATGGTTGTTCATTAATCACTTTGCCATCTAATAAAAATTGTATTTTACCTACTGTTCTTCCTTTCATTATCGGTGCATAAATATAGTTATCAATGACATATTTTATTTGTAGATCAGCTGAACGACCTTTTGGTACAGTAACATAAGCACCGTCTATTGAACCTAGTTGGATTTTATTTTCATCTCCATACCAAATGGATTCAGTAAATAAAGGCATATTCGCTTTTATAGGGTTAGCCGTTTCGAAGAATCGAAAGCCCCAAACTAATAATTTTTTGCTTTCTTCTTCCCGACCTTTATAGGTTCTTCCGCCTAATACTGCCGATATTAAACGTGTATTACCCTCGACAGCAGAGGCAACTAAGTTGTAACCGGCTGCTTGGGTATGACCTGTTTTGATTCCGTCTACATTTAATGTAGTATCCCATAGTAAGCCATTACGATTTAATTGCGGTTTAGAAAGATTATAAGTAAATTCTTTTTCTTTATAAATCGCATATTCATCAGGTAAATCACGAATCAATGCGCGACCTAATAACACCATATCTTTGGCTGTGGTATATTGTCCTGGCGCATCAAGTCCATGTACGGTTTCAAAATGGGTATGTTCCAAACCTATTTTTTTGGCATAGTCATTCATTAAATTTACAAAAGCACCTTGGCTACCTGCGATATGTTCAGCCATTGCAATACAAGCGTCGTTACCTGATTGAATGATGATACCTTTGTTAAGATCCGA
The DNA here is from genome assembly GCF_026536645.1 of Gilliamella sp. B3801. NCBI lineage: Bacteria > Pseudomonadati > Pseudomonadota > Gammaproteobacteria > Orbales > Orbaceae > Gilliamella > Gilliamella sp. B3801. The sequence continues at coordinate 26,398 of NZ_JAFNNR010000015.1, read as the reverse complement.
AACAGAAACGGTTTTACCCACTTCCAAAAACATTAATGATGATCCTTTTAATACAGGGTTACCCGTTGCCCATGCATCTTTACTGACTACAACCATATCATCATTTTTAATTCGACCTGAGTGTAAAGCTTGACCAACTACATAGCTGGTCATCATTTTGGTAAGACTGGCTGGATCACGTTGTTGTTCAGCGTTATATTCCGCTAAAATTTCGCCTGATTTGGCATCCATTAAAATATAAGATTCAGCATTTAATTGGGGAATAGCTGGAATAGGAAAAGGCATATCAGCAGATGCTGATGTGCAAATTGACAGCATCAAGATAGCAAAAGATAATTTAAATTTCTTTTTCATTTATTTGAATTCCGTTAAATATTTTTAGATAACATATATCGATGTGTGTGAATAGACATCATAATGCCAAAACATGCCATTAAAACGACTAATGATGAGCCACCGTAACTTATTAAAGGTAATGGTACACCAACTACCGGTAAGATTCCACTGACCATACCGATATTAATGAACACGTAGACAAAGAAGACTAAAATCAAACCACCTGATAATATCCGACCAAATGTCGTTTGTGCTTGTGATGCAATAATTAACCCACGAACAATTAAACATAAAAAAAGAATTAACAGAACGATAGTACCAATAAAACCAAATTCTTCTGCAATTACAGAAAAAATAAAGTCAGTATGTCTTTCTGGTAGGAATTCTAATTGTGATTGCGTGCCTTCAAGCCATCCTTTACCCCATATCCCTCCAGAACCAATGGCAGTTTTAGATTGAATAATATGATAACCCGTACCATTTGGATCTCGCTCAGGATTAAAAAGTGTTAACACCCGTTCACGTTGATAATCATGCATTAAAAAGAACCACATGATAGGTAAAAAAGCAGCAATTAAGATGACAGCAACAATGATAAATCGCCAATCAATACCAGCCAAAAAGATAATAAATATTCCTGACATGACAATTAATATAGCTGTACCTAAATCCGGTTGCATTGCAACAAGTAAAGTTGGCACACCAATAATAGCCAAGGTTTGTAATGTGGTTTTTAAAGGTGGAGGACAGCCATCACGATGAATAAATTTAGCAACCATTAATGGCACGGCTATTTTTGCAATTTCTGATGGTTGAAATCGCAATACACCTAAGTCTAACCATCTTTGTGCGCCTTTACTGGTGTAACCAAAAATATCAACAAACAGTAAAATGATAATACAAAAAATATAAAGATAGGGAGCCCATTTTTCATAGGTTCGAGGTGAAAATTGAGCTAAAAATATCATGATAAAAAAACCAAGGAGTATTTGTATCACTCGCTTTTGTATCATATCGATATTTTGCCCACTCGCACTCCAAAGTATATATAAGCTATAACAGAGTAGTAGCGTTATAAATAGAAAAAAAAGGGGATCAATATGTATCTTTTGCCAAAAAGATTTTTTGATGTTATTCATAATTAATTTTCATATCCTGTATCTTGAGCTGCGTCATCGAGATCAGTGGAGTGATTGCCTAATAGATAAAAATCAAGAATTTTGCGTGCAACCGCACCACCATTTGAGCTTCCGCCCCCCCCATTTTCAAGTACAATAGCCAATGCTATTTTGGGTTTATCGTAAGGCGCATAAGCAATAAATAATGCATGATCACGTAAATGCTCGGGAATATTGTTCGCATTATAAGTTTCGTTTTCTCTTAAACCATACACTTGTGCTGTTCCTGATTTTCCTGCTGCTTGATATTGAGCGCCAGCATACACTTTACGTGCTGTTCCTCGTGAACCAAACATCACTCTATACATCCCTTCTTTCGCTAAATCCCAATAATTTGTTTTAACTTCTGTTAAATTATTTGGCTGTTCAAATTGAACGGGATCAATGTGAAACTGATCTTCATTGGAATTTAAAATATCACTCTTTTTATACAGTAAAAAATGGGGGGTATAAGTTTTTCCATTATTAATTAAGATAGTTAATGCTTTTGCCATTTGCATTGGTGTTGCAGTCCAGTATCCTTGACCAATGCCAACAGGGATAGTGTCTCCTTGTAACCAGGATTTTTTATGACGTTTACTTTTCCATTCTCGACTTGGCATAACAGCGCGTGTCTCTTCACTTGGTGACATATCAATTCCGGTGCGTTGACCATAGCCAAATTTAGTCATCCATAAACTTAAACGATCAATCCCCATATCATAAGCAACTTGATAAAAATAGGTATCTACTGATTCTTCTATCGCTTTTAGTACATCAACCCGACCATGTCCCCATTTTAGCCAGTCTCGGTAACGTCTTTCAGTTCCCGGTAATTGCCACCATCCAGGATCGTTAACCACGCTTTTGGGCGTTACAACCCCTTCACTTAATGCAGCTACAGAAATAAAGGGTTTTACGGTTGAAGCAGGTGGATAAGCCCCCAACAAAGCCCGATTAAATAATGGTTTGTTCGGATCATTGAGTAATTCATTATATTTTGCACTTGATATCCCTCCAACAAAATCATTTGAATCATAACTAGGGCTTGAGACCATCGCTAGGACTTCCCCGTTATTGGGATCAATCGCCACCACAGCAGCTTTGCGCCCAGCAAGAAGTTTTTCGATGTAAAGTTGTAATTTGAGATTTATTGATAAATAGATATCTTCGCCTGCTTGCGGTGGATGCTGTTCAAGCAGTCGGACGATACGTCCGCGACTATTAACTTCAACTTTTTCATAACCAGCTGTGCCATGTAATATGTTTTCATAATAGCGTTCAATGCCCATTTTTCCGATATTGAGCGTCGCAACATAATTACTGGTTTTATTTTCTTCTTCTAACCGCTTTTTATCTTGGCTATTTATTTTTGAGATATACCCCAGAATGTGAGTTAGTGATGCACCATAAGGGTAATAGCGGTGTTGTATTTTAACAATTGAGGCAAAAGGAAATCTGTGTTGATCGACAACAAATCGTGCAATTTGTTCTTTACTAAGGTTATCTTTTAGCGGAACGGGTCTGTGAGCGCGATAATTTCGTCTTTCTTTTTGGAAATTTTCAATATCTTCATCTGTCAAATCAACCACTTTTTTTAATTGTTCAAATTGTTCATTCAGATTTTTGGTTTTATCAGGAATAATGTTTAGTTGATAGGTGATATTATTACTGGCTAATGGCGTTCCATTACGGTCATAAATCATGCCGCGACTAGGAGGAATAGGTATAATTTCGATACGATTATTATTTGATTTAGTACTGTAATAACTAAAATTAGCAATTTGAAGATCCGCTAAATTCACTAATAAAATAATAATCAAAAAGATAATTACCACAAAAGCAAACAAAGCTCTACGCAGGAATAAGTTTGTTTCTGCTGAATGATCCCGAATATTAGTTCGCTTTTTTTTTGTTGTAATAGGGATAATAATACTCCTTAAATACTGCTTTTTAATTGATGCTCTTGTTGTTCCCATTGTTCATAAGCGTTGACAATTCTGGCAACTACCGGATGACGAACAACATCTTCACTATTAAAAAAGTTAAAACTAATTTCATCAACTTGGCTTAAAACTTCAATTGCATGACGTAAACCGGATTTTTGGTGACGCGGTAAATCAATTTGAGTGATATCCCCTGTTATAACAGCTTTTGAGTTAAAGCCAATGCGTGTTAGAAACATCTTCATTTGTTCTATTGTGGTGTTTTGGCTTTCATCGAGAATAATAAATGCATCATTTAGAGTACGACCACGCATATACGCTAGTGGCGCAACTTCAATCACGCTTTTTTCAATCAGTTTTTCGACTTTTTCAAAACCCAGCATTTCAAATAGCGCATCATAAAGTGGGCGTAAATACGGGTCGACTTTCTGGCTTAAATCACCTGGTAAGAATCCAAGTTTTTCACCCGCTTCAACAGCGGGTCGAGTCAGTACTATCCGACGAATCTGTTGCTTTTCTAGTGCATCAACAGCAGCTGCCACCGCTAAATAGGTTTTACCCGTTCCCGCAGGCCCAATACCAAACGAGATATCATAATCTAAAACATGCGCAATATATTGAGCCTGATTGGGCGTTCTTGGTTTGATTACCCCACGTTTTGTTTTAATCATCACCATTTTACTTCCATGCTGATCAGTATAAGCAGGAAGATGTTCTTTCATTTTTTCAAGCGCACCGGATTCTTTTATTGCTAAATGAATGTGTTCGGGTTCAATATCAATAATGTTGTTTTTGGTTTTAGTTTGTTGATAAAGTGACTTTAAAATCTGATCGGCTGCGTTAACACAAATCTGATCACCGGTAATCAAAAATAGATTACCTCGATGATTAATTTCAATACCAAGTCGACGTTCAAGTTGTTTTACGTTGTCATCATGAGGGCCACAAAGACTATTTAATCTTTGATTATCATCTGGTTCAAGCACGGTTTGATGTGTAATAATTTTCAATGATAAGCCCTCTAATCATTCATGTTAATTGCTAAGATATCCTTCACATAAAGGACATTTTTCAACACCTTTTAAAAATTCCTTTTTACAATGATGACAAGTAACAATATTTCCCGATACTATCTGATCAACCAGTTTTGTAGCCTGTTGTTCATCTAATCCTTGCGTTTTTAGTTTATTGATCATCATTGAGATTGGTGTACCACTTTTTAATTCTTGCTCAACATCCTGACCAATTTCTTCTTCTAATGTAGGCGGTACATATTTTAAAACATTTTCATTATATTCTGAATGACAATGATTACATCTAATGTATCTTCCTAATGTTTGAAAACTGAATATTGGTATAAAAAACAATGTAAAATATCTTGCCACTTTAACTTGCGTATATTGTTGTTGTTTTTCATCAGTTTTGATGTTTTGCTGTGTACAACAACTAGGGCAATTAAATTGCCCTGTTTTTTCGTTTACTTCACGACCTCTCGAGCCGAATATAATAAGCATTTTTTTCTTTCCTTTCCATTATGATAAAATATTATTTTTTTAATAATTCAATATGTTATTTTTATTATGGTTGGTAGATACCGACACCTAAATCGTTTTCTTTACGGGTTCTTGAGATTACAGACATAGGAGATTCACTCACACGCAGATCCATTTCATCCTCGGTACGCACAACTTTACCTCTTAATGAATTTGGATAAACATCGGTAATTTCAACATCAACAAATTTACCAATCATATTAGGATGACCTTCAAAGTTAACAATACGGTTATTTTCAGTTCTGCCCGTTAGTTCCATCAGATCTTTCTTAGATGGTCCTTCGACTAAAATGCGTTGCACGGTATTTAACATACGACGGCTAAATTGCATTGCTTGTTGATTGATACGTTCTTGTAGGATATAAAGACGTTGTTTTTTCTCGTCTTCAGAAACGTTATCTTCCATTTCTGCCGCTGGTGTACCAGGGCGTGCAGAATAGACAAAGCTATAGCTTAAGTCAAAATTGACATCAGCAATTAATTTCATGGTTTGTTCAAAATCTTCTTGTGTTTCACCTGGGAATCCAACAATAAAATCAGAACTAATTTGAATGTCTGGACGGACTTTGCGTAGTTTTCGGATAATTGATTTGTATTCAAGTGCCGTATGCGTACGTTTCATTAAATTTAAAACACGATCCGATCCACTTTGCACCGGTAGATGTAAAAAGTTAACTAATTCAGGCGTATCACGATAAACATCGATAATATCATCAGTAAACTCAATTGGATGACTGGTTGTAAAACGAATACGATCAATACCATCAATGGCAGCGACTAACCGAAGTAGTTCTGCAAATGAACAAATATCGCCATCGAAGGTTGGTCCTCGATAAGCATTGACATTTTGACCAAGCAGATTAACTTCACGCACACCTTGTTCTGCCAGTTGAGCTATTTCATAAATTACATCGTCACAAGGTCGGCTCACTTCTTCACCACGGGTATAAGGTACCACACAATAGGTACAATATTTATTACATCCTTCCATAATCGAGACAAACGCTGTCGGACCTTCACTGCGAGGTTCAGGTAAGCGATCAAACTTTTCAATTTCAGGAAAGCTTACATCGACAACATGATTTCCTTTTCCACTTCGAATTTGCTCTATCATTTCCGGTAAACGGTGAAAAGTCTGCGGACCGAAAATAATATCGACAAAAGGTGCACGTTTACGAATATGCGCACCTTCTTGAGAAGCCACACATCCACCAACCCCAATGATAATTTCGGGATTATGTTGTTTTAAATTTTTCCAACGTCCTAATTGATGAAAAACTTTTTCTTGCGCTTTTTCTCGAATCGAGCAAGTATTTAATAATAAAATATCTGCTTCTTCTGCGTTGTCTGTTAATGTTAAACCGTGGGTGGATTCAAGGAGATCTGCCATTTTGGTTGAATCATATTCATTCATTTGGCAGCCCCAAGTTTTGATATGTAATTTTTTGCTCATCAATAACTCAGCTATATTTAATTGTTAAAATGAAAACGGGTTTAAATCCGCGATTTTAGCGTGCCATATTGTAATCCTTTGTGAATGTAGGGTCTATAATAAAATAATAATTGTTATCTAAAAAAAATAATTTCAATTTAACCTTTTTAATTTATGCTTAAAACAGTTAACATAAAATTACTAATTAATTGTTATATTTTTCATTTTTTTGGATTATAGTTACTACTACTGATTTGTATCATTTGGTTCTACCATAGGATTTTTCAGTATTAACATAGTTGTCAGCAGGAACTACATAAAGTTATGCTACCAACTTGAATGACTAACCATTTGTTAGAATTTCTCGTCAGAACTTATTTTAAATATTTCAAAATGATTTGAATAATTCAGAAATATTTAAACAAAATAAATCCATCTAGTGTAGTCGTTTTTAAGACTATTGCTATTTAGATTTTAAATGACATAATGAGGGCGAGTGACTTAGGTTACTCGTCTTTTTGTAACGATAATCTTTATATTTATTTCAGATGCTCTTAATAACTCTATCAATCAATTAAATATTTTTAATTTTTAGTCACTAAATTACCTTTCATATTTTTATTCTAAATGATATACTACTTAACAGTTACTAAATGCTTTCTTTATTAAATTAAAGATTGACTTTAGTTAACAATCGGTGCTTATTGTTGGAGGACTACAACTAACAATACTTTAGCACTGAATTGACTGGCCATTAAGCTAGATTTTCTCGTTAATGTTTGTTGGGATAAATTTAACGAGAAGTAACTCGTTATTTATCAGTAGTCCTCCTTTTTAAAGGAATCGATATAACTGCTAAATACAGTTTATAACATACTCTTTTGGTAGTTTTCAAAGTTCTTCCAATTGAGTGAGAGAGTAACTTCTGTTACTCTCTTTTTTTTAATTTTATGAATATGTTTTCGAATTAAAGCAAAAGCTTTTTTTACAACGATGCGAAACAGTTATAATTCTTGGTAACTTTTACCATTCACAATAATTTATGTTATTATCCGCCTTAATTTAATTATTGAAAGTGCCTAGATATGTCAAAAACGTTCAGTCCAACAAAACGCCTTTTAGTTAAAGGTATTCTTGCGACTTGTTTATTGTCTGTCACTCGTGTTGGTCTTGCTTCAGCAATGGCACAAATGGTCGCTGTTCGTATTTGGCCTTCCTCTACTTATACACGAATTACGTTAGAATCTAATAGTAAGCTTAAATACAAAAGTGCTGCATTATTTAACCCAGATCGATTAGTGATTGATATTGATAATATCAATTCAAATCCTGTTTTAAAAAGTATTTCATCGAAAGTATTAAGTCACGATCCTTACATCAAATCAATTCAAGTTACCCAGCTGGATGCTAAAACGGTTAGAATCATGATCGAAGCTAAGCAAGGAATAGACCCCAATACTTTTACGTTACCCCCTATAGCCGAATTTAAAAACCGTTTAGTCATCGATCTTTATCCTTCAAAACAATCTTCAATAACAGATGATGATCCTTTATTAGCACTGTTAGAAGAATATACAAAAGGTGATCTAAACCAACAGCAAGCTGAGATCAAACCACCCATTAATAAAAAGAAAAATAGCCCGATTATTGTGATGCTCGATCCCGGTCATGGCGGTGAAGATCCGGGTGCGATTGGCTATAACAAAACCAGAGAAAAGGATATTGTTTTACAAATTGCACGCAGAACTTTTAATTTATTGAAAAAAGAGCCGAATGTTAAAGTTTATATGACCCGTAATGAAGATGTGTTTATCCCATTGAAAGTACGAGTAGCTAAAGCACGATCTTTACATGCCGATCTTTTTATTTCTATCCATGCAGATGCATTTACCAGTCGATCAGTTAGAGGATCTTCTGTATTTTCATTATCCACCCGAGGGGCGACAAGTTCGGCAGCAAATTATTTGGCTCAAACACAAAATAATGCCGATCAAATAGGTGGCGTGAGTCGCAGTGGTGATAAATATTTAGATAATACTATTTTAGATTTAGTCCAAAAAACAACCATTAGCAACGGTGTATTATTAGGTAATGCTATATTAAATCGACTAAAAGGCGTCAATAGTTTACATAAACCTTCACTTGAAAAAGCAGGTTTTGCTGTTTTAAAAGCCCCTGATATTCCTTCTGTTTTGGTCGAAACCGCTTTTATTAGTAATATTAACGAAGAAAAAAAATTAAAAACAGCTTCTTTCCAGAATCAAGTATCAAAAGCGATTGTTAGTGGTATCAAAGATTACCTGAAAAAGCGTAAAAATTAATATTTGTTTCTCAGGTAAGAATTAAAATTATCGTCAATTAACTTTAGTAATAATCGTTAAACATCTATCCGCATTTAATTGTGGAATAGTCAGTTTGATATTCTGTTTAAGTTCGAACCCTTCAGGGATAGGATCTTGTTCACTACCTTTTAAAGCATAAAACGATCCCTGTTGATTTGGTAGATGCTGACACCAAGTGAGCATATCTTGTAATGAAGCAAACGCTCGGCTAATGACCCCATCAAACTGTTGTTCGGTATAGTTTTCTATGCGGCTTTGCACCGGATTAATATTATTCAGTTTTAATTCAAATTTTACCTGTTTTAAAAAACGGATACGTTTTCCTAAACTGTCAACTAAATCAAATTGTTTATCCGGATTGATGATCGCTAATGGAATACCAGGTAACCCAGGTCCTGTTCCGACATCAATAAAATGTTCGCCCACTAAATAGGGCGATACCACTAAACTATCCATAATGTGTTTTACTAACATTTCGTTGGGATCACGCACAGCAGTTAAATTATAGGCCTTATTCCACTTATTCAGCATTTCAACATACTCAATAAGCAGATCAATTTGCTGATCTGTGATCAAAAGATCTGTTTGATCAATAAGATTAGTGAGTTTCTTTTTTAACATAATTCTTCTTTTTTAAATAAACTAATAACATTGATATTGCCGCTGGTGTTATGCCTGAAATACGTGAAGCTTGTCCGATCGATACTGGTTTATGCTGTTTCAATTTAGCGACAACTTCGTTTGATAATCCAGAAATTTCAGCATAATCAATATGCTCAGGAATTAATGTTTCTTCGTTACGTTTTTGGCGCTCGATTTCTTCAATTTGAAGTTTAATATATCCATCATATTTAACTTGAATTTCAACTTGTTCTGCAGCACTAGGATCAGTTAATCCAGGCGCAAATAGTGATAATGATTTCAATGTGTTATAGCTCATTTCAGGGCGTTTAAGTAACTCTTCACCATTTGCTTCTTTGGTTAAATTAGCACTTAAAACGGCATTCACTTCATCAATAGTTTCAATATGTGGATGCACCCATATATCGCGTAAACGTGCTCTTTCTTGTTCTATCGCTTCAAATTTTTCGTTAAATTTTTGCCAACGATAATCATCAACCATGCCTAACTTACGACCAATTTCAGTTAAGCGAATATCAGCGTTATCTTCACGTAACATCAAACGATATTCAGCACGAGAAGTAAACATTCGGTAAGGTTCATTGGTGCCTAACGTACAAAGATCATCAACCAGTACACCTAAATAAGCTTGATCACGCGTTGGATACCATTGATCTTGATCATAAACAAACCGTGCGGCATTTAAACCTGCTAACATGCCTTGAGCTGCTGCCTCTTCATACCCTGTTGTCCCATTAATTTGTCCAGCTAAAAATAGCCCTTTGATCACTTTACTTTCAAGTGTAGGTTTGAGATCACGAGGATCAAAATAATCATATTCGATCGCATACCCGGGTCTGATGATATTAGCATTTTCAAGACCTTTCATACTACGTACAAAAGCAAGTTGCGTATCAAATGGTAAACTGGTTGAGATCCCATTTGGGTATATTTCGTTACTATCTAATCCTTCTGGCTCTAAATAGATCTGATGAGAATTGCGATCTGAAAAACGCATAATTTTGTCTTCAATTGAAGGACAATATCTTGGACCTACGCCTTCAATCACCCCTGTGTACATTGGACTTCGATCTAAGCTATTACGAATGATCTCATGTGTCGTTTCGTTTGTGCTTGTTATATAACATGGGATCTGTTTTGGGTGCTGATTAGCATTACCTAAAAACGAAAATACCGGAACAGGATCATCTCCATATTGTGTACCTAATTTAGAAAAATCAATTGTTCGGGCATCAATACGCGGTGGTGTACCTGTTTTTAATCTTCCCATTCTAAATGGGTATTGATGTAATGATTTAGATAGTCCAATTGAGGCAGGATCCCCTGTTCTTCCTCCACTGTAATTATCTAAACCAATATGAATTTTTCCATTTAGAAAAGTGCCAGCCGTTAAGACGACGGCTTTAGCTTTAAAAGAGACGCCCATTTGCGTTTTAACTCCGGTGATCTGATCGTTTTCAATGATCACATCTTCTACGGATTGTTGAAAGAGCATTAAGTTTTCTTGGTTTTCAAGTGTTGTTCTGATCACTTTTCGATAAAGCGATCGATCCGCTTGTGCACGTGTTGCTCTGACCGCTGGACCTTTACTGCTATTAAGGATCCTAAATTGGATCCCTGCAAGATCAATCGCATGAGCCATTAATCCGCCCATGGCATCGATTTCTTTTACCAAGTGACCTTTACCAATACCACCTATAGCAGGATTACAGGACATTTGTCCTAATGTATTGATATTATGGGTTAAAAGTAGTGTTTTGCGGCCCATTCTTGCTGATGCCATGGCAGCTTCTGTGCCAGCATGACCGCCGCCGACAATAATGACATCAAAAAGATCTGGATAAAACATATAAAGCCTCGTTGTTATTTTCTATGAAGATGATTGTTAGTTCAGACATGTTGTTTTGATCTAAATTAGCGTTAGCGATTTTACTCATCTTTTTGAATACGTCAAATGATCTAATTTGATCGCCATTTAAATTAAATAAGATCTTTTATGTGATCTTTTTATTTTTATTACTACTAGAGTGGATCCTTTCTGTTGATAACTGGATATAGTAATTATTTTATAGGATCTTATTGATCCTGTAACACTGTTAATTGATCGGATCTTTGTTGATCTAAACTTGTTGATAATTAGCTTAGTTATCCACAATTGGTTTTGTCATTTAGGTTATTAATAGCCTTATCACAGCTTATTACTTTCTTTTAGCACAGAGTTATCCACAAAAATATATTTTGATTGCTTATTTTTTGGTCTTTTTGTTGGCTGTTTTTTAATAGTTTACTGATAAAATATATCGAGGGTTTTTTGAATAACGATTTTTTATTTTTTTAAATTGTTCCTTTTTTATAAAATTCTTTTATTTTTACAAAAGCAAATTTATACTTAACTAGATTAATTTTTTAGTGTGAGGTTACTTTATTACTCTTTCACAATTACCGTTGCCTTTTTCATTACCAAATAGTGAAACTTTCGACAGTTTTTATATAGGTGATAATCAATTATTACTTGATTCATTGCAAACTTTATTGGTTAAGCAAGGTTTCAATGTATTTTATATGTGGTCGGCAAGTGCTGCTGGTCGTACTCATCTATTGCATGCCTCAAGTCAAAATAAACTGGCTAGTTATATTCCTTTAAAACAGTATTTCCACCTTGTTCCCGAAATTTTACAAGGGTTGGATAATTATGATTTAGTTTGTTTAGATGATATTGATGCTATTGCAGGCAATCGGGATTGGGAAGAAGCTATTTTTGATTTATTTAACCGTCTGACTGAAAAAAATATTAGTAAATTATTGATTACTGCCAGTGCACCCCCTAAACAGGTTTCTTTTATATTGCCTGATTTGGTATCACGACTTAGTTGGGGGCAAGTTTATCAATTAAAAGAATTAAGTGATGATGATAAGCTTAAGGCGTTACAACTACGAGCCCAATTAAGCGGTTTTGAATTATCGACTGAAGTTGGATTATTTTTATTAAAGCGTGTCCATCGTGATATGCGTACCCTGTTTTCTTTGTTAGAAAAGTTTGAAGTAGCAACATTAGCGGAACAACGTAAGTTAACGATTCCTTTTATTAAAAATATTTTGGATTTGTAATATGAGTAATAAGCCTGAAGCTATCGTTTTTTTTGATTTAGATGGGACTTTATTTAATAGTCAAATAGAGGTTTTAGCAAGTTCAGTTGAGGCAATAAGAAAGCTAAAGCAAAATAATATTATTCCAATGCTTGCAACAGGTCGTACACCTTGTGAAGTGACCGATTTAATGAAAAAATTGTCGATTGATTCTATTATCGGTATGAATGGGCAAATTGTTCTATATAAAGGCGAGAAAGTTTTTACGAATAATATCGATAAAGATTTAATCGCCAGAATGTATCAGTTTTCAAAACAGCAAATGAATATTCCTTTAGCTTTTTATAATGATGAAATAATGCGTATTTCTGAGTGTACTCAAGCCGCAAAAACGTTTTATCACTATCTTAAACAACCTATTCCCCCTGTTGATGATCTGCTTTATCTAAACGAACCGATTCAAATGATGTTATTGTTGTGCGAAGAAGGTGAATCTGTTTATCGTGATGCTTTTCCGGAATTAACGTTTATACGTAACACGCCATATTGCGTTGATGTTTTTAATCATGGTGGATCTAAAGGTAACGGTATTAATCAGTTATTGCAAAAAAAAGGATTCACTGATGTGCCAACTTACGCATTTGGTGATGGGATGAATGATTTTGAGATGTTTACAACCGTTAATCACCCGATAGCAATGGCTAATGCTGTGGACAAATTAAAAGAGCAAGCTGAATTTGTCACTGATTCCAATGATAATGATGGGATTGCAAAAGCCCTAAAAAAATTTGGTTTGATTTAAATATTGTTACTGATAAATCACCCCTAAAGATACAGCTTGGTTTGCACCAGTCACTTCTGGAATATTCGACGGAATATTATTAAGTCGACAATAGGCAAGCCAAGCGAATGCTATTGCTTCCATATCATCACTGTTTATTCCTTTTTCACTAGTAGTTAACACGTTCCAATTAGGCAATAACGCAGATAGTCTTTGCATGATAAGTGGATTTTTTGCGCCTCCACCACAGACTAAAAGTTCACATGGCAATTCTGTATTAATGGATAATTTTATTATTTCTTGCACGATAGATAATGCAGTCAATTCAACCAGTGTTGCTTGAATATCCTCAGATTTTAATGTGGCACCTGTCAATTTTTGACGTAACCAAGATAGGTTAAACAGTTCTCGTCCTGTGCTTTTAGGGGCGGGTAATTGAAAATAATCTTCATTTAATAATTTAGTGAGAAGTTTGGTATCCATTTTTCCTGTTTTTGCCCATTTAGCATCGTTATCATAATTTTTACCAAGACAAGCCTTTATCCAACCGTCAAGCAATACATTACCCGGTCCAGTATCGTAACCGATGACGGGCTGATGTGGAATAAGTACCGTGATATTGCTTATTCCTCCAATATTTAATATCACACGATTAATTGATGGATTTTCAAGTTGTGATTTATGAAAAGCAGGCACTAAAGGTGCGCCTTGTCCACCATAAGCAATATCTTTTCGTCTAAAATCAGCAATGGTAGTAATGCCTGTTAGGGCGGCAATGATATTGGCATCGCCAATTTGCATCGTAAAAGGGTTTGCACCTAATGGTGAATGGTAAATAGTTTGTCCATGACATCCAATTGCTTTAATTTTATTACGTTCTATTTTATGATGTGTTAAAAATTGATTCACATGATGGGCATAAACTAAGCCTAACTGATGATCCAGTTCACCTAAATCTTGTAATGAAGTCTGTTTGGTTTCACAAAGGGTCAGTAATTGTTGTTTAATATCATCTGGCAGCGAATAACATTTGCTGGCTATTGATTTAATTTTTCCTGCGGTAATATCAACTAACGCAATATCTACCCCATCCATGCTGGTACCTGACATAATACCAATATATAAATTGTGCATAATACTAACCTTGTCGTATGATTTGGCCGGTTTTTATATCCCTAATTTCAGAAGGTGAAGCCCTGTGTCCGGTTTCACCTTGTAAAATAGGAAACTGTTCACCAAATTGTAATGCAACTTCGTTTGCGGTAAAACAAGGCGGATAATTTGAAAGATTCGCACTTGTTGAAACTAAAGGTTTACCAAATAGGTTGCATAATGTACATACCAATGGATGATCAGTAACACGTACTGCAATCGAATCAAATTGTCCGGTTAAAAATTGTGGGGTATTTTTATTCTTAGGAAAAATCCAAGTAACCGCACCTGGCCAACTGGTAAGAGCTAACTGTTTTTGTTGATAGGTCAAGGCTGACTCATCGATGTAAGGAATAAGTTGATCATAATGGCTGGCAATGAGAATTAAACCTTTTTCAATGGGACGGCGTTTTAAATCAAGCAGTTTCGTTACTGCGGTTTGACAATCAGGATCGCATCCTAATCCAAAAACGGATTCGGTTGGATAAGCAACAACTTCGCCTTTTTTTAGCAAGTCATCAATTTCTTTTATTGATAATAAATTTACCATTTACAGTTGGATATAGAATTATAGGATATGAAAATCATATTAAACCGAGGTGTATTGAATTGCAAATTGGCTCTGTCTATTTTGAAATATTGTTGATACAGGAAGTAAAAATCAAAGTTAACAAGGTTACTTGATTATTGCCAATTCATTTGAGGAAAATATTGAACGGTTAATTCAACCATCTGTTGCATATTAATGATATGCAATCTTTTATCAATAAACGGATCAAGTCCACGCGCTGTTATATCATTATCTAAAATATAACAATGTTGAGTTTTTTCTAAAATAGCATTAAGAACAGGAGTATTTTGTAACGCAACAAATACGCCATTTTGCCAAAATAAGACCGCATCTTGGGCACAGATAAGTTGTGGATCGATTATTGATTGGTTATCCGTTGAAATAGTATGTAGCATGTTTTTTCACTTATTATGTCAAGACATGATATTAAAGTTAAAATTTACTCAAAAATTGAGTTAATTTTGGTTAGTACATCTTTAAAGGTTATTAGTATATAATAACAACTATTTATTAAGCAAAATATCTGTTATGAAACCTATTATTTTAGCCGACGAACAACAAACCATCTTCTTTGGAAAGCAGTTAGCAAAGCATTGTTTAAGTTATTTATTGAATAATAGTACAATAGTCATTTATTTAATTGGTGAGCTTGGTGCTGGAAAAACAACATTTAGTCGTGGTTTTTTACAACAATTAGGGCATGTTGGTAATGTAAAAAGTCCAACTTATACCTTAGTAGAATCATATCAATTTGATGATTTTTCAGTTTATCATTTCGACTTATATAGGCTTTATGATCCAGAAGAACTTGAGTTTATGGGGATTCGTGAATATTTTGCTTCGCGATCTATTTCTTTAATAGAGTGGCCACAGCAAGCACAAGGTATTTTGCCAATTGCAGATATCGAAGTTCATTTAAACTATTTAAAACTTGAACGCACAGCGACTTTATTGGCAAAAACGGAAAAAGGTCAAGCTATTATTAATCAACTACACTTAGCGAATACATGATGAAAAAATTATTTACTTTTGTGATGTTATTGTTGCTTTGCAGTTCTGCTTATGCTGCTAAAGTGGTGATTGCTGTTGATGCAGGACATGGTGGCAAAGATTCAGGTGCGATAGGTAAAAATAAATTATATGAAAAGACCGTAACCCTTTCTATTGCTAAAAAACTGACAACTTTACTCAATAACGATCCAAAATTTAAAGGTGTATTAACTCGAACCAGTGATAATTTTATTTCGGTATCCAAACGTTCAGAGATTGCGCGTAATAGTAAAGCTAATTTGCTTATATCAATCCATGCTGATGCAGCGCCGAATCGTAGTGCTACTGGTGCTTCAGTGTGGGTATTATCAACTAAGCGAGCTGATACTGAACTTGGGCGTTGGATTGAGCAAGAGGAAAAACAGTCACAATTATTAGGTGGCGCAGGCGATGCACTGAGCGATGGTCATGATGCTCATTTAAGTCAAGCGGTACTCGATTTGCAATTTTCTTATTCACAACGTGTAGGCTATGAGTTAGCGACCCAAGTGTTAAAAGCGATGAACGGTACAATCAAATTGCATAAAAATAAACCTGAGCATGCAAGTTTAGGTGTATTGCGATCCCCAGATATTCCATCAATTTTAATTGAAGTTGGTTTTATATCAAATGTGGGGGAAGAAAAATTAATTGGTAGTAGTGCGCATCAAGATAAAATTGCCAAAGCAATTTATCTAGGTATAAAAAATTATGTAAAGCAAAATCCTAAGTTTGGAGAAAGACATTAATGGCTATTCATATTCTATCACCTCAGTTAGCAAATCAAATTGCAGCTGGCGAAGTGGTAGAGCGTCCGGCATCGGTTATTAAGGAATTAATTGAAAATAGTTTAGATGCTGGTAGTACGCAAATTGATATTGATTTGGAACAGGGTGGATGTAAATTAATCCGCGTTCGAGATAATGGTTGTGGAATTAATAAGAGTGAATTAGCCTTAGCGTTAGCTCGTCATGCAACAAGTAAAATTAATACTTTAGACGATTTGGAGGCGATTGTAAGTCTGGGATTTAGAGGAGAAGCGCTTGCTAGTATCAGTTCAGTTTCTCGATTAACGTTAACTTCTCGTACTGCGGAACAATCTGAAGCCTGGCAAGTTTATGCTGAAGGTCGTGATATGTCCCCCACCATTAAACCTGCAGCACATCCAGTTGGTTCAACAGTTGAAGTGTTGGATCTATTTTATAATACACCTGCTAGACGTCGCTTTTTGAAAACCGAAAAAACGGAATTTATGCATATTGAAGAGTTTATCAGACGTATTGCGTTGGCGCGTCCTGATGTGACATTTAACTTGCAACATAATGGTAAATTAGTTAAACAATATCGTGCATCTGAGTTAGATAAGCGCGTTGAATCAGTGTGTGGTCGTGCTTTCATTCAAAAAGCAGTAAAGTTAGATTGGCAACATGATGATTTGTTGATTCAAGGATGGGTTGCTAGTAATGAAGTTAGCGATCTACAATATTTTTATGTTAATGGGCGCGTAATTAAAGATAAATTACTCAATCATGCTTTACGACAAGCTTATGTAAACCGAACGAACGAACAACAAAGTTATGTTGTTTTTTTACAGCTTGATCCAAAGCAAGTTGATGTCAATGTTCATCCAGCTAAACATGAAGTTCGTTTTCATGAGGCTAGACTTGTTCATGATTTTGTTTATCAAGCTATTGTTATGGCACTGGAGTCGTCAGTTGAATCCACATTACCTTTAGAAGATAACCAAACTAAAATCGCTTTTACACCGAATAGACAAGCGGCGGGTGATAATATTTTCAATCGACAAACCAACCCGTTACCTTATTCTACGAATAAGCCATTTCCTCAAAAGATAACCAATAATGTAAAAGAAAATAATGCGCTGTACGGACAACTTGTTAATGTTGATGCTCAGCAAAACCGTCAGAATCAAGAGCAAAAACAACAGATTGATTTACCACAGGATCATCACATTACTGAACCACAAAAAGCGGTGATTGAAACTTTATTCCCGAAACGAACAACTCCTTTACAGTCATCATTACAACACCAATTTGATAGTTCATCATTAGTCCAATTTGGTCGAGTTTTAACTGTTATTCAACCTGATATTGCATTACTGGAAAAATATGAAGACAGTGAGCAAAAACTAATGTTAATGAAGCTACCTGTTGCAAAGCAAAAAGTGAATGCGATTAAATTATTATCGCAAGAATCTGAAAAATTACTGATTCCATTAACAATTTTAATTAATCGCAAAGAAGAGCAAGTTCTTACGCACTATAAAGCACAATTAACCTTTTTAGGCTTTGATTTTTATTTTGAAAAAGCAAAATTACATTTGCAAAACGTTCCTAAAATGTTACGTACGACAAATTGGCAACAGTTATTACCTGCTTTAATTTCTTTTTTATCTGCTGAAAATACAACTATCGATCCTACTCAAATTGCTAGTTGGTTAGCTATTGAATGCGAAGATAACAGCATGGTCAGTTGGAGTGTCGCTAACGTAATTCAATTGCTTGCTCAATTAGAACAGATAGATATTAAACTATTAAATCAAGAAACGTTTTTATACCCTATTGATATTCAAACTATTACGCAATCAATTTTATTATGAGTAAACCAAAAATTATTTCGTTAATGGGGCCAACTGCATCAGGTAAAACTGCCTTTGCTATGGCACTTTATGATCGTTATCCTATTGATATAATTAGTGTGGATTCTGCGCTTATTTATCGTGGGATGAATATTGGCACAGCAAAACCAACACAATCGGAATTACAAATATACCCTCATAAATTAATTGATATCTGTGATCCGTCTGAAAGTTATTCTGCTGCAAATTTTCGGTCTGATGCGATTTCAGCAATTGAAAACACCTTGAATAATGGTCGAATTCCACTATTAGTGGGGGGAACAATGCTCTATTTCAAAGCTTTAATTGAGGGACTTTCACCTCTGCCAGCAGCGAATAGTGAAATACGTCAGCAAATTGAAGAAAAAGCCAATAAATATGGTTGGCAGTCAATTCACGAAGAGTTAAAAAAAGTCGATCCTGTTTCGGCAAGTAGAATTCATCCTAATGATCCACAGCGTCTTAATCGTGCTTTGGAAGTTTATTTAATTTCCGGAAAAAGTTTAACTGAATTGACACAACATAGTGGTGAACTATTACCTTACGATATTATGCAATTTGCCATTATGCCACCAAATAGAGCGGAGTTGCATCAACGTATTGAACAACGTTTTTTACAAATGTTAGAACTTGGCTTTGAAGATGAAGTTAAACGATTAATGGAACGTGGAGATTTACATTCAAATTTACCTTCTATACGTTGTGTCGGTTATCGTCAAATGTGGGAATATTTAAGTGGTGAAATAAGTTATGATGAAATGGTCTTTAAAGGGATTTGTGCCACACGGCAATTAGCGAAAAGACAGATTACCTGGCTAAGGGGCTGGAAGCAACCAATCACATGGTTAAATGGGGATAATATGGATTCTGTTTTCCAAAATATATAATGATGTCAATTGTTTTAATTTTCTTTTTTAACCTTTTAAGTTAGAATAGAAAATTGCATTTTCTTAAAATTTTTTGGATAATTGTCAAGATTCGGTATAATTTTTGTATTTTTTAGTTTAAATACATTAAAATTTTAGTTATTTGTGCATTAATCGCTTTTCGTTAGTTTTATAGCGATGCTTTTTATGTTATTTTGATAATACAGAAGTATCTTAAGTCGCATTAAATATTATTTTTTGCGTTTACAATTATTTTATCTTCATTATTATTTCATCTATAAAGGATAAACTCATGTCAAAAGGGCAGTCATTACAAGATCCTTATTTAAATTTGCTTCGTCGCGAGCATATTCCTGTCTCAATTTATTTAGTCAATGGGATCAAATTACAAGGTCAAATTGAATCATTCGATCAATTTGTTATTTTATTAAAGAATACGGTAAGCCAAATGGTTTACAAACATGCTATTTCAACAGTCGTACCATCAAGACCTATTTCAGGATTGGTATCTCAGCCTGAAGAGGAAACTGAAAGCTGATAATTTCAGTGGAGAGTTCGATTGTTTGAACGATATAAAGGTGGTGAATCCGCCTTATTAGTGCATGTGTTCTTTCCCCAAGAAAGCGATATTGAGGATCTTAAAGAGTTTGAAATACTAGTTTCTTCAGCTCAGATAGATATTCTCGATATCGTGACAACTTCAAGAAAGGCGCCTCAAGCCAAATATTTTATTGGCGAAGGTAAAGCTATTGAAATCGCTGAAAAAGTGAAAGAATTAGATGCCTCTGTTATTTTAGTCAATCATACCCTAACGCCTACCCAAGAACGAAACCTCGAAAAATTGTGTGAATGTCGTGTTATCGATAGAACTGGATTGATTCTTGATATTTTTGCACAACGTGCAAGAACCCATGAAGGAAAATTACAAGTTGAATTAGCTCAATTACAGTATTTATCAACACGTTTAGTTCGTGGTTGGACTCATCTTGAGCGACAAAAAGGGGGAATTGGGTTAAGAGGCCCAGGCGAAACTCAATTAGAAACCGATAGGCGATTAATTCGTCATCGTATTCAATTAATATTATCTAAACTTGCCAAAGTTGAAAAACAGCGCAATCAAAACAGACAATCTCGAAATAAAGCAGATATTCCGACTGTATCTTTAGTGGGTTATACTAATGCCGGTAAATCAACACTGTTTAATGCATTAACACAAGCGGATGTCTATGCCGCAGATCAGTTATTTGCAACACTTGATCCAACTTTACGCCGAATAGTTGTTGATGATGTAAGCGAAGTCGTGCTGGCTGATACGGTCGGTTTTATACGCCATTTACCGCATGATCTTATTGCTGCATTTAAAGCAACCCTGCTTGAAACTCAAGAAGCAGCCTTATTATTACACATTGTTGATGCCGCTGATCCCAACTTTTTAGATAACATGCAAGCGGTTGATGAGGTTTTGTTGGAAATAGATGCTGATGAAATTCCAACACTATTAGTCATGAATAAAATTGATTTAATCGAAGATAAACAGCCAAGTATTGATCGTGATTCAAATGGTGTACCAATTCGTGTTTGGATTTCTGCTGAAAATGGTTTAGGATTAGATCTCTTATTTACGGCATTAACAGAAAGACTTGCTAGGCAAATTCAAGTTTGCCAATTAAACTTACCAATTCATTTAGCAAAACTAAGAAGCCGTTTATATCAGCTAAATGCAGTTGAACACGAAGTAATTAATAGCGATGGTAGCTTCCATTTAGATGTAAGAATGCCTGCAATTGAATGGAACCGTTTGTGTAAACAAGAGCCAGATCTGTTATACTTTATCAATACGCAAAATAACAACTAATTGTTTAATGGAGCAAATAAAATATGGCGTGGAATCAGCCCGGCAATAACGGACAAGATAACGATCCATGGGGTAATAATAACAAAAAACCATCTAACTTATCTGGCGGTTTTTTTGATAAAATTAATGACCTCTTAAAAAAAGGTAATTCAGGCAACAATGGCGGATCTTCGGCTAATAAATTTCCGCTAAGTGTCATTATTGTTGTCATACTTATCATTTTACTCCTTATCTGGGGGGCAAGTGGTTTTTACACCATAAATCAAAGCCAACGTGGTGTAATTACTCGTTTTGGTCAAGTTCAACCTGAAATTATTCAACCCGGATTAAATTGGAGAATACCATTAGTAGACAAAGTTTATCCTGTCGATACTCAAGGTACTAAAAATTTCAATGTAAAAGGATTTATCGTCACGACAGGTGAAAACCTAGTGTTTGTTGAGATGAACGTACAATATCGTATTAATAATCCTTTAAAATATTTATTTAATGTCACAAATGTAGAAGATAGTCTGCGACAAGCGGCTGATAGTGCACTTAGAACCGCTGTCGGTAGTTCAAATATTGACGCAATTATTTCTGATGGACGCTCTGTACTTGAAAGTAGTACTAAAGATGAATTGGTCAATGTGATTACGCATTATGATATGGGTATAAATATTGTTGATTTGAACTTTCAGGTAGCGCGTCCACCAGATGAAGTTCAAGATGCTTATGATGATGCTATCCGTGCTCAAGGTGATAGTGAGCGTGAAATTAAAAAGGCTGAAGCAGATAAAGTCCAAATCGTACAACAAGCAGAAGGTCGCTCAGCGAGAATTTTGGCCGATGCTAATGCTTATAAAGTACGTGTTGAACTTGAAGCTGCGGGTGATGTTGCACGCTTTGAAAAAATCCTACCTCAATATAAAGCAGCACCTGAAATCACTAAAGAACGTTTGTATATTGAAACCATGGAAAGAGTATTAACCAAAACCAATAAAGTTATTGTTAATGATAAAAGTGGTAACATTATGGTATTACCATTAGAAAAGTTATTTCAAAATAAAGAAATGACAAATTCTAATTCACCAACATCATCAAGTATCACGAGTGATTATAATTTTAATGTGTCTTCTGAAGCTGTAAAAAATCAGTCTCAAACGGCATCTGAATCACCAAAAACAAATAACAGTAGTAATAACTCAAACAGCGTAAGAAATACTACGCGGACTATGGGACGTTAAGGAGAAAAATATGAGAAAATTATTAATTCCTATAGTTTTAATATTAATTGGTGTATATATTTCAAGCGTTTATGTTATTGAAGAAGGTACACGAGGTGTTGTTTTAAGATTCAATAAAATCATTGGATTATCTGAACCTGGTTTACATTTTAAAATCCCGGGCATGGATACAGTTAAAGTAATTGATGCTAAAATTCAAACGACTAATAGCTCTAATAACAATAAAGAACAACGATTTTTTAATGTGCAAAAGAAAGAATTAATCGTCGACTATTTTGTGCAATGGAAAATTATTGATTTCAATCGTTATTATGAAACAGTCGCTGGTGGTAATAATGTCGAAGATTTATTATTAGCAAGACTAAACGGTCGTTTACGTGCTGAGATTGGTAAATTAAGTAATAAAGATATTATCAATGATTCTAATGCGGATACACAATCTCGTAATTCTTTGATGAATCGTGTTAAAGATGCGCTAAATGGTGGTGTTCAAGAAGTAACTGAAAATGTATCATCGGATGAACATAAAGAAATAGAAAGTAATAAAACAAGCTTACGTGCATTTGGTGTTGAAGTTATCGATGTGCGAATTAAGCAAATTAACTTTCCTGCTGAAGTTTCAGGCTCTATCTATGCCAGAATGCGAGCTGAACGTGAAGTTATTGCACGAGATAAACGTTTTGAAGGTGTAAGAAAAGCCGAAGAGACTCGAGCAGAAGCGACATTACAAGAAACAAAAATACTTTCGGAAGCTGAACGTCAATCACGTGCGATTCGTGGTGAAGGTGATGCCATTGCAGCTAAACTTTATGCGGATGCTTTTGGTAAAGACAGAGAATTTTTTAGTTTTATTCGAAGTTTAAAAGCTTATGAACAAAGTTTTTCTGGTAATGATGTAATGGTCATTAGTCCAGATAGTGAATTTTTTCAATACATGAAATTAAAATCTAATAACTAACAGAATGAGTAAAAGTCTATGAGTAATAATGTTGTTGTGTTAGGAACACAATGGGGTGATGAAGGCAAAGGTAAAGTTGTTGATTTACTCACAGAAAAAGCAAAATATGTTGTCCGTTATCAAGGTGGACATAATGCAGGACATACATTAGTCATTAATGGTGAGAAAACAGTATTACATCTTATTCCTTCAGGAATATTACGTAATGATGTTATTAGTATCATTGCCAATGGAGTTGTACTTTGTCCTGATGCTTTAATGAAAGAGATGAAAGAGTTAGAAAATAAAGGTATTCCGGTCAAAGAAAGATTACTCATTTCAGAATCATGTCCTTTGATTTTGCCTTATCATATTGCACTGGATCAAGCTCGTGAAAAAGCCCGTGGTAGTAAAGCGATTGGGACAACAGGTCGTGGGATTGGTCCGGCATATGAAGATAAAGTAGCTCGTCGTGGTCTTCGTGTAGGTGATTTACGTGATCGCCAAGCATTTGCAGAAAAATTGAAAGAAGTGATGGAATATCACAACTTCCAATTAGTCAACTATTACAAAGCAGAAGCGGTTGACTACCAAAAAGTGCTAAATGATACATTAGCGATTGCTGATATTTTAATTGCCATGATAGCTGATATTCCTGCACTACTAGAAGAAGCTCGCAAAAAAGGCGAAAGAATTATGTTTGAAGGTGCACAAGGTACATTACTTGATATTGATCATGGTACTTACCCTTTTGTGACTTCATCAAATACTACTGCTGGTGGGGTAGCAACGGGTTCTGGTTTCGGACCTCGTTATGTCGGTTATGTTTTGGGAATTGTAAAAGCTTATTCTACTCGTGTTGGCGCGGGCCCTTTTCCAACCGAACTTTTCGATGAAGTTGGCGAATATCTTTGTAAACAAGG
This sequence comes from Gilliamella sp. B3801, assembly GCF_026536645.1. NCBI lineage: Bacteria > Pseudomonadati > Pseudomonadota > Gammaproteobacteria > Orbales > Orbaceae > Gilliamella > Gilliamella sp. B3801. The sequence goes on along the minus strand of NZ_JAFNNR010000015.1, from coordinate 1,904 downwards.
GAATGAATTTGGTGCTACAACAGGACGCCGTCGCCGTACAGGATGGCTTGATGCGGTCGCTGTTAGAAAAGCAGTGCAACTTAATTCAGTTTCAGGTTTCTGTTTAACTAAACTTGATGTATTAGACGGATTAAAAGAAGTTAAAATCTGTGTGGGTTATCAATTACCTAATGGCGATGTGATTAAAAACGCCCCAGCTTCGGCTGAAGAGTGGAGCTTAGTTAAACCTGTTTATGAGTCGATGTCTGGTTGGAGCGAGTCAACTTTTGGTATTAAAAGCTATGATGCTTTGCCACAAGCAGCAAAAGCTTATATTAAAAGGATTGAAGAATTAACCGAGACGCCAATTGATATTATTTCAACTGGCCCTGATCGAAGTGAAACCATGATTCTACGTGATCCATACCAAGCCTAATAATAAATTAATCAAAATCGGGAAATTATCCCGATTTTTTGTTTCTGCAAATAAATAATTGTGGTTGAGGAAAGTATGTCTAAAATAGGAACGCCATTATCGGTAACGGCGACAAAAGTCTTAATTTGTGGTGCAGGCGAACTGGCTAAAGAGGTTGTTATTGAATTACAGCGGTTTGGTTGTGAGGTGATTGCCGTTGATCGTTATGCTAACGCACCTGCAATGCAAGTTGCGCATCGTTACTATATTATCGACATGTTAAATGGTCATGAGCTAAAAAGCGTAATTGAAAAAGAAAAACCAGATTATATCGTGCCAGAAATTGAAGCCATTGCAACAGATACATTAGTAGAATTAGAACAACAAGGTTTTACTGTTATCCCTACCGCAAAAGCAACGCAATTAACGATGGATCGAGAAGGGATTCGTTGTTTAGCCGCTGAAAAATTAAAATTACCGACTTCTCCTTATCGATTTGCGACAAATTTTATAGAGTTTGAAAAAGCCGTTAATGAAATTGGTTTTCCTTGTTTGGTTAAACCTGTGATGAGCTCTTCAGGTAAAGGACAATCTTTAATACATAACAATAATGATCTTGAATCAGCTTGGCGATATGCTCAAGAAGGCGGACGAGCGGGCGGTGGAAAAGTTATCATTGAAGGTTTTATCGATTTTGATTATGAAATTACCTTATTAACAGTAAGACATATTGATGGCGTATCTTATTGTGAACCGATTGGGCATCGACAAGAAAATGGTGATTATCGTGAATCCTGGCAACCACAACATATGTCTGACCAAGCGCTAAATTTGTCAAAAGAGATTGCATCAAAAATAACGGAAGCGCTAGGAGGTAGAGGATTATTTGGGGTTGAGTTATTTGTAAAAGGTGATCAAGTATGGTTCAGTGAAGTTTCACCTCGTCCTCATGATACCGGAATGGTGACTTTAATATCACAAAATCTTTCCGAATTTTCGTTACATGCAAGAGCTATCTTAGGGTTGCCTATTCCAACGATTGAACAATATGGGGCAAGTGCGTCCGCTGTAATAATGGTAGACGGTGACTCAAATCAAGTTTCTTTTATTCATTTAGCCCAAGCACTACGCGTTGAACAGACCGATTTACGTCTGTTTGGTAAACCTGAGGTTAAAGGGGTAAGAAGAATGGGGGTTGCATTAGCAAGAGCAAATAATATAAACGATGCGATAGATAAAGCTAAACAGGTTACAAATCAGATAAAATTTATACTATAACGCCTTGTTTTGAATAAAAAGCAATCACTCAACCCAAAAATAATAAAAAAACCAAAATAAGGGTTGACGACATCAAGTGAAGTGAGTAACATACGCAACCCTTGAGACAGCAAACTAAATCAACAAAACTTGATGAGGTAAAAAAAGCTGTCAGCTCTTTAAAAAGAAGAAACAGACAATCTGTGTGGGCACTTGCGAGACGAAAGAATAAAGTCTACGGACTGAAAAAATT
>NZ_JAFNNR010000014.1:0-72472 GCF_026536645.1 Gilliamella sp. B3801 | reverse complement strand
TATCGCCGCTTGACTGGTCTTCATTGATATACGTCCCGCCAATTCGAACATGGTCGTTTAACCAGTGATAAGCACGACCACCAAATACTTTTTCGCTGTTAAAGTCAAAACCATCTGAGTAATATTCATACTCCGCAATAATCCAGACCGGGTTACCCCCTAACAGATTACCGCCTTCAATTATCGAGCTCCCCGTCTCGCCCTGTGCCGTCATCGGCAGTGGCTTGGTTAAAAGTACCCGACCCTGAAACTGATTGACTTCATAGTCCACACCTTCCGTCAACGTCCCGGTACTCAGTACCCGACCCGTATTACGGTCACGTACCTCCATCGACAGCTTTAAACTCCCTTCGGTAATACGCTGATGTTTTAAAAAATACAAACTACCACCGGTCGAGGCTAACTCAACATGACTGCCCCGTGTTTCACCGTTCGATAAAAACACCGTCCCGTACGTGCGGGTATCACCATATCCGGTCACACCTTCACTTTCATGAGACAATTGTGCACCGTATAAACTGCGGTTAAAGTTGGCAAACTCATTGCCGGTAATCTGCGTGTTATAGTTACCCCATAACCCGTAACTTTTCCCTTTCTCTATTTTGAGATAAAACTTCCCTTCCGTATCCACATCCCGCTCAGTGGTCGAACCATCACCGTGAGTAGGGTAGTAAGCTTGCGGGTCGATTTCCCGGATAAAACGGGTCGGGTCTTTTTCACCTAAATGACCGAACGCATTTTTCAGCCGGGTTTCCGTTGTGTCTAAATGGGCGGTAATGCGATAATCACCTTTGTTCGCTTTTAAGTAAAAAGCAACCCGTCCATCCCAGCTCCCTTTACCGCTGTAGTGATGACTGTCTGCCTCTTCCAGTATGGATTGTCCGTCGCCACTGACATTGTTTTGCGCATACGTCACATCCACTATGCCCACATAGAAAAGGTCATCTTCCTGCTCCACCACCAGCTTTTCCTGCTGTGTGTAGGTCTGACCCTGCTCATCCTGCCAGCTTAAATCAAACTGATAATCACCCGGGGATAAAATTATCTCGCGCATGGCTCGACCATTGTCGTCCACCACTAAGCGCTCACCATTGAGCATCACTGCTTTTTTATCTTCCAGTCCCGCCATTTGAATGACCACTTTACGGTCTTGCGCACTGGTGACGATGCCCTGATGGTTTATTCGGCTTTCACCAAAGCCCGGTATGGTGCTGTCTGATTTTAATTGACCAAATAATAAATTCGACGTGGGGGTCGTTTTGCGGTAGGCGGTGAATGGATTGTCGATTTGTGCACTGCCGTAACCTAAGGTTTTAAATGGCACTGCATAGACGGTATCTTTTTGGCCTGCATAACCGGTCGTGCTTAAAATCGCTTTATACTCGCTGTCTGTCGATAACGGCTCACCATTATCCGTTTCCCCGCTCCATAATACGGCCTCATCCGGACTGATATCACTAAAACGGAACGTCTTTAAGGGATATTGGTTATCTAAGTCTGATTGACGGTAAACCGTAATCTGATATTCCGCTATTTTTGAGGGGTAGTTAGTATAGACATAAAATCCCATTGGTGAGGTAAACAGCCCTTGCGAGGTCAGCTTAAGCTTGGGATTATAGATACTTAAGTTAAGCTTTTCTTCTGCATTAAACTCATCCCGGATAATGTTCAATTTGGGTACGTTATCCGTACCGGCATAAACACCATTTGAGCCGAGTAAAAAAGCAGCACTTATCCCCAGACAAGGTAAATGCCGGGTCCAGTTATGTTTTTTCATCTACTTTATTTCCTTTCTTTTTAAGGTCAATTGCTTTATTTTTTTATAATTAAATTTATTTATTAGGTTTTATTGACTAAATTGTTATTCTGCTGACCAATCAAAACAATAATTTATAATCAATTGTTTTTTTAAAAGAAAAACACCTAATTAATGAAACAATAGTTCAACTTATTACTCAATTTTTGGGCTAGCAAAAATGATAAATTTTGAACATAAACTTCTTATCCCTTGATTCAAAACGATTTTTTGAGAAGCGGGCAATTTAACAAAACAAAAATTTTTTTACATATTTTTTTCAAATATTTTCGCAATTATATATTGATCACAAAAAACGATCAATACATAACAACATGATCGCAAAAAACTATCATTACCGCATATAACTATTTTTATTAAGATTAATTACGTATAAAAACATGTACTCATTACTTTTAAAATTAAAAAAACAGATGCTAATTAATAACAATATCAACATTTAATTACATAATTTTGCTTATTGATCTTGATTAGACACTATTGGATATTTAACTTTGTAAATTAATCAGCAAAATTTTAAAAAAATCAAAAAAATTTGTTTTCAATTAATGCATTACTGATACAAATCCATTTAATAAATTAAGATAAAGAATTCAATTACAACCAAACTTTCGGATGAGTAAAAATTTTTAAATGTTGCACATTCATTTCATCTCTATTCGTTTTTAATGATCAGAAAAATTAACAAAACAAGCGTTTTTTACAGATAATTTTCAAATATTTTCACAATTATACATTGATCGTAAAAAACGATCAATTTAAACAATTAAAATCAACAAAACCTATTAATTTAAGTATAACTATTTTTAATTTTGCTTAGTGAAGTATGAAAAGAAGCATTAAATTATTTTAACAATCTGATAAATAGATAGTTATTTACAATAATCCTGTAATGACATGACTAAATAGTAAAAATAAGTAGTTTGTAAATGCGAGATGATAGGTAAAGAAATGAAGTATATCTTCTGGATGTCTATTGATTAATATTATTAAATTCGTCTTGAAATTTCAATTTACATAAAAACAAAAAGCACCAACAAATTAGGTGCTTTTGACTCAATTATTGACTCGATATTATTTTTTCAATCTGGCAATCTTTTTACGGATATTAGCCGCACGATCTGATGAAGAAGGATGACTACTTAATAAGTCAGCATTACCACCACCAAGTTTTTCAAAACTCGTTGCAAGCCCTACTGGATTAATGTTTTTCTTTACTAAGAAGTCAAAAGAGTAGTTATCAGCGTCTTTTTCTTGTTTTTGTGAAAATTGAGAGTTAACCACAGCGGTGGCTAAAGCTCCTAATTTAGATTTTGATAACGCAGTTACCGCCGCGTTTCCTGATGAAGCAACAGCATCACGCGCTATCTCGGTAGCATAAGCAACTTGCATTGCTTTTTTAGTGTGCCCTAAAGCAACATGGCCTAATTCATGCCCTAAAACACCCTGAATTTCATTGTCATTCATGTTATCCATTAAACCACTATAAACACGGACACAACCGTTAGCCATTGCCCATGCATTGATATCTTTAGTTAGATATACTTTATATGTGATAGGTGTTCCATTTATGTTATAGCCAAGTGTTTTGGCAATTTTATTCAATCGTTTAGTATAAGCACTGTTGGCAGACGCAATTTTTGCTTTTGAATCCATTTGAGCACATGCATTAGCGCTGAGTGTTTTTATTTCATCGTCACTAAGTGTTGCTGCTTGAATGCCACGCATACCTAGATCAGTCATATTATCTATACTGTTACAACCGACTAATGATATTGCTGCAACCAAAGGAAGCGCAATGGATAATGTATTTTTGAGATTTTTCATTTTGTTTTCCTTATTTTAAATATAATTACTTTATTCCTAACCTTAGCTAGGCAGCGAAAATTTTAAACTAACTTTAATAATAAGCAATAAATAATTACTTGCTTACTGGTATTATGAGATTTAGACTAATGCCTATTTTTTTCAGACATAGCTATTATGAAACTATCCGATTTTAATTTTTTACTTCCCAAAGAACTTATTGCAAAGCACCCTTCTCAAACAAGAAGTGACTGTCGACTTTTATCTTTAAATGGTCATACAGGAAAGATTGAACACGGAATTTTCACCGATATTATCAATAAAATTAATCCCGGTGATTTACTTGTTTTTAATAATACTAAAGTTATTCCTGCCCGTTTATTTGGTAAAAAAGTTTCGGGAGGAAAAATTGAAATTTTAGTTGAACGAATTTTGAATAATAATCGTGCACTAGCACATATAAAAGCATCAAAATCACCTAAAGAAGGTACCGAACTTTTATTAGGAGATGATGATTCAATTAAGGTGATTATGGTGGCAAGACATGATACTTTATTTGAACTTCAATTTCCTGATGATGTATTGACTATTTTAAATAAAATTGGTCATATTCCTTTACCTCCTTATATTGATCGCCCTGATGATGAACAAGACCGTGAAGTTTATCAAACTGTTTACAGTAAAGTGCCCGGTGCAGTTGCTGCACCTACTGCGGGGCTCCATTTTGATGAACCTCTATTAAAAAAATTGAAAGATAAAGGCGTTGAAATGGCTTTTGTTACTTTGCATGTTGGTGCAGGTACATTTCAGCCCGTAAGAGTTGAAAATATTGAATCGCATATAATGCATGCCGAGTATGCAGAAGTCCCCGAAACAGTTGTTGAGGCAGTGTTAGCTTGTAAAGCTCGTGGTAATAAAGTCATTGCCGTGGGCACAACATCGGTTAGAGCACTTGAAAGTGCCGCCCAAAAAACAGGCACTATTGCGCCTTTTTTTGCCGACACTCAGATTTTTATTTATCCCGGCTACCAATTTAATGTGATCGATGCATTAATCACAAATTTTCATTTACCCGAATCGACTTTAATTATGTTAGTTTCAGCCTTTGCTGGTTATGAAAATACAATGAATGCTTATCAACAAGCCGTTAACGAAAAATATCGTTTTTTTAGCTATGGTGATGCGATGTTTATTACTGGCAAACAAATTTAATTGGTGAGTTTTTAAAATTTGCCAATCGAAGTAGTAACCATTTACCCATTGATTGGCAAACGAAGAAAACATTATTACTTAATATTCTTCAGTTTTTGTGAAATATGATTAATTCGTGTTGATATTGCAGGATGCGATGTTAGATCGACGTCATTATGTACCGGCATTTTCATGAGCATGCTAATCAGTGCGGCAGAGTTTAATTTTTGTTTACGTAACATCTCGATCGCATAATTATCCGCATCAATTTCATTTTGCTGAGCGGTCTCGTTTCTTATCATTACAACTGTTTTATTCGCTTTATCATAAATTTCAATATAAGGGGCATGTTGGAATGAGTGTATCGCATGTTTTAGCGCAATGTGTCCTTGTTCATGAGCAATTACCGCCAATAGCTCATCATCGGTTAACAGTTTAATCAATCCGCTGTTTAAGCGTATACAACCATTTGCTGATGACCAAGCATTAGGCTTTGTATTGAGATAAACTTTATAATTTAATTGAAGATGATTAATCGTGTTAGGCAGATATTGAATAAGACGATGAAGTCGTTGACTCATCACATGATCATGAGCTAACACAATAGATTGCTTATCTTCATCACGACAAACTTGTTCGTTAAATTTTAGGATATCCTGCTCAGATAACGCGACAATTTGTTTAGAAGAAAAAATAAATTGCGGTTTATTAAGTTGGCTTTGACAACCTGTTATCATGAATAAAATTAAAAATGACAATGATAGAATAATGTATCTCAAAATTTTTAAAATCTCTCCAAATGTTGTCTATTGCAAGTGATCACGATAAACTAGGCGCCGAAATTTAATAATACGACGACGTATTATATCAATAATTTGCGCCAAACTGTTTATTTGGTCGCACGAGGTTAACAAGACATGAAATTTGAATTAGACAATACAGACGGACTCGCTCGTCGAGGACGTATGAAATTCGATCGCCGTGGCGTCGAATACACCGTTGAAACACCTGCATTTATGCCTGTTGGTACTTATGGTACTGTAAAAGGGATGACACCTGAAGAAGTCTCCGCAACTGGAGCCCAAATCTTATTAGGTAATACCTTTCATCTATGGTTACGACCCGGACAAGAGATTATGCGTAAACATGGTGATTTACATGATTTTATGCAATGGCATGGCCCTATTTTAACCGATTCTGGTGGGTTTCAAGTTTTTAGTTTAGGTGATATTCGTAAAATTAAAGAAGAAGGCGTTTATTTTCGTAATCCAATTAATGGCGATTCAATCTTTTTATCGCCTGAAATTTCAATGGAAATTCAATACGACCTTGGTTCTGATATTGTGATGATTTTTGATGAATGTGCGCCTTTTCCTGCGGAGTGGGACTATGTCAAAAAATCGATGGAAATGTCATTACGCTGGGCAAAACGAAGCCGTCAACGTTTTGATGAACTTGGTAATAAGAATGCATTATTCGGTATAGTTCAAGGTGGTATACATCAAGAATTACGTGACATATCCATTAAAGGATTAACCGAAATAGGCTTTGACGGATATGCTGTGGGTGGATTAGCCGTTGGTGAACCCAAAGCGGATATGCATCGTATCTTAGAAGGCACTTGCCCTCAATTACCGGCTGATAAACCGCGTTATCTAATGGGCGTTGGCAAACCTGAAGATTTAGTTGAAGGCGTACGTCGTGGTATCGACATGTTTGACTGTGTCATGCCAACCCGAAATGCTCGTAATGGACATCTTTTTGTAACCAACGGCGTTATTAAGATTCGTAATGCCAAATATAAAGATGACACAACACCACTTGATCCTGAGTGTGATTGTTATACCTGTAAAAATTACACAAAATCTTATCTTCATCATTTAGATAAATGTGGTGAAATTTTAGGTGCTCGACTCAACACTATTCACAATTTACGCTATTATCAACGTTTAATGGCAGAGATTCGAGAAGCGGTTGCTAACAAACGTTATGAAGAATTTGTTACCGAATTTTATCAACGTATTGGCAAAACACCAGCCCCTTTTACAAAATAAAAAATTATCATCATAATTTTTAGGGGAAACTCTTGACACATCGAGGTTAGCGCAGTATTATGCGCATCCTAACGGCGAGTAGCGCAGCTTGGTAGCGCAACTGGTTTGGGACCAGTGGGTCGGAGGTTCGAATCCTCTCTCGCCGACCAATTTCAAAAAAAAGCCTACTTTTCTAAGCAGGCTTTTTTTGTTTCTGTATTTTGAGAATAAAATTTATCTCATTATTTTCTCTCTTTTATCTAACATATAATACGATCAACTATAAACTCACTCGAGCTTGAATCACTGGCTCTAATTGGGATAATATAGGTTCACTCAAATCCGTTTTGTTATTTAATTTATGTAATATTAAAGTCGCCGTATATTCTCCAATCTGTTTGGAAGGTAATGCGACAGTCGTTAATGGTGGAAAGCTTACTTCACTAAATTCATTATTACCAAATCCACTTACTGCTAATTGATAAGGGACACGAATGTGCCGACGTTGACATTCATAAAGCACACCACACGCTAATTCATCAGTCGTACATATTAAAGCGTCAAGTTCAGGCCAGTTGAGTAATATATCGGAGAGCAAATCGGAACCCGTACTAAAGTTAGCAGGTTTAGCTGCATTAATTACTCTATGATTGGGTAAATGATAAGTTAACATTGCTTTATGCCAACCGTGCAAACGCTGTTGAAAAAAATGATTCTGTTGATTAGCACATAGTAAACCAATATGGTGATAACCCTTTTTAATCGCATACTCGGTAAGCGTATACATAGCTAAACAATCATTTATTTCAACATTTAAATCTATTAAGTCTTCATATTGCTTGCCAATATTCATAATCGGTATTGTTTTGTAATTGGTGATTTGTTGAATTAACCCTTCATCTTCAACATGAAATAACAAAATTGCTTCAAGCTGATAACTGCTTAACGTATTAACTAATTGCGATTCGCATTTGTAATAATGGCACAATTCGATAATTAATGTCGTATAACCTTCTTTTGCTAAGTGAGTTTGCAAAGTATTAAGTAAAATTTTTGCTGTATGATCATATATTTTAGAAGTAATTACCGCGATAACTTTAATCGCCGATGCTGAAGCCAGTAAGCTTGCTGCGACATTGGGTTTATAACCCAATGTCGTAATCGCCAATTGAATTTTTTGACGGAGCTTATCCGAAACTTGCTCAGGTGTCCGTAAAGCTCTTGATACCGTCATAGCCCCGACACCAGCATGTTTCGCGACATCAAACAAAGTGATCTGCCCAGTACTCTTACGCTTTTTTATATCCTGCATGTTTTATCTCAATTAACGTTAACCCTTTTATTTATCTGGCTGTTTGCCCAAAGAATAATGAACTAAATTTTTTCATGGCTAGCAATCAAGTGCAGATTGTTCAAGCTGTTTTTTAATCATGATTATCGATATAATATTAACACTCTAAAAAATATGAGTTATCCATTCATTAAAAATGTTATCTGTATCACAAAACAGAGAAATTTTATTTTAACTTTGATAGCGCTATCACATTTCTACTATTTTTTAATTTCTATTATTGTGCAGTATGTTAATTTTTTAAAAGATATTAACTTTATATCGGTTTTAATGGAGGAAAAATGTTAGGTAAATGGTTAACCAACCAAACAGTCAATATTATTGATTCGGTTAAAGACTGGAAAGAAGCGATACAACTTTGTGCAACACCATTATTAAAAAATAATGCTATTTCACAAAATTACGTGGATGCTATTTTTCAGTTACACGAATCAATAGGACCTTACTACGTTTTGGCACCCGGTATTGCTATGCCACATGCCAGACCTGAACAGGGTGTAAATCAATTAGGATTGTCAATGTTATTGGTCAAGCAAGGCGTTAAATTCAATTCAGAAGATAATGACCCTGTTTATTTAGTGACTTTATTAGCGGCCAATGATAGCACCAGTCACATTGAAATGTTAACGCAATTAGCAACACTCTTCGGTGAATCAAACGATATGCAGACCATTTTTAAAGCACAACATCGTGATGAAATCTTGGCTGTGATTGATCAATATTAAATTAAATAGAAATGAGTAAAAGGATAAACAATATGAAAATTATGGCAGTTTGTGGTTCAGGTCTTGGTAGTAGTTTTATGGTTGAAATGAATATCAAAAAAGTCCTAAAAAAATTAAATATTGATGCAGAAGTTACACATGCTGATTTAGCTTCAGCAACACCCGATCAAGCTGATCTGTTTGTCATGACAAAAGATTTAGCCACCAGTTCTGGGATTCCTGCCGATAAATTAGTGGTGTTAAACAATATTATTGATATCAACGATTTAGAACAAAAACTCGTTGAGCATTTTGCCAAGAACTGAGCAAATCGTTAAGGAGTTACTATGATTCAGGAAATAGTAAAATTTATTGTTGATATCCTAAAAGTACCTGCGGTGCTTGTTGGCTTAATCGCAATGGTAGGATTATTAGCTCAACGTAAATCATTTGCCGATACGGTAAAAGGAACCATTAAGACTATTTTAGGCTTTTTGGTATTAGGTGGTGGTGCAACAGTACTTATTAGCGCAATTACACCATTAGGTATCATGTTTGAACAGGCGTTTAAACTTCAAGGAATCGTTCCTAATAATGAAGCTATTGTATCCATGGCATTAAATGAGTATGGCACAGCAACGGCATTAATTATGGCGTTTGGTATGATTGCCAATATTGTTGTTGCTCGATTTACGCGATTAAAATTCATCTTTTTAACCGGTCATCATACTTTTTATATGGCTTGTATGATTAGTATTATTTTAACTGTTTCAGGGTTTCAAGGTTGGCAATTAGTCTTCACCGGCGCACTGGTTTTAGGGTTAATTATGGCGTTTTTCCCTGCTTTAGCTCAACCACAAATGCGAAAAATTACCGGTAACGATGACGTCGCATTCGGTCACTTTGGTACGCTAGGTTATGTCTTAGCTGGTTGGCTTGGAAAGGCAGTTGGCAAAGGGTCTCGTTCTACCGAAGAGATGAACTTACCAAAAAACTTAAGCTTTTTACGTGACAGCTCAATTTCAATCTCGTTAACCATGATGATTATCTATCTAATTTTAGCCGTATTTGCCGGTTCAGATTATGTTGAAAACAATCTTAGTCATGGCGATAATTATTTAGTTTATGCCATTATTGAGGCGATCACTTTTGCAGCAGGTGTCTTTATCATATTGCAAGGTGTACGTCTAATTCTTGCCGAAATTGTCCCCGCATTTACAGGATTTTCAGAAAAATTAGTCCCTAACGCCAAACCTGCTTTAGATTGCCCTGTCGTATTTCCTTATGCACCCAATGCGGTATTGATTGGCTTTTTATTTAGCTTTTTGGGTGGATTAGTTGGATTATTTGTTTTAGGTCAACTTAACGCGGTACTCATTTTACCGGGTGTGGTTCCACATTTCTTCTGTGGTGCAACTGCTGGGGTATTTGGTAATGCAATGGGCGGACGCCGTGGGGCAATGCTTGGCGCATTTGCTAATGGTTTGTTAGTGACATTTTTACCTGTGGTATTATTGCCTGTATTAGGATCACTAGGTTTTGCCAATACCACGTTTTCTGATGTCGATTTTTGTGGTGTAGGCATTTTACTTGGTAATATGGCAAAATGGTTAAATAAAGATGTTATTATGATGATTATTGTTGCTATTTTTGCTTTATTAGTTGTGTATAACTATGTGGCTAAATCAAAAAGCGAGAGTCAGAGCAAATAATAAACATTTATTGTTTTGTATCCATTAAAATCCATCAAAATTGCCAGACTACACAGTCTGGCAATTTCATAAAAAAGGTCATTAAACTGTTATGTTTTTAAGAGAATAAAGAATGAATGATAACCAACAAGATGAAATTCATGTCACTGAACATATCTATCTTAGTCCTGCAACAACTGATTATGCCAAAGCGTTATACCACATTATTGATTCAAATCGTGTCTTCTTTAGTCAATTTATGACATGGCCAAAATTTGTCAAATGCGAGTCAGATACAGCTAATTTTTTAGCAGATTGTTTTGTCAAACATCAGCGTGATCAAACTAAAACCTATGTAATTTTACATAATAACCTATCAGTCGGGTTACTTTCCTTTAATTATATCGATAAAAATAATAAAACTGCCTATCTCGGTTATTGGTTAGATAGCAAAGCACAAGGTAAGGGTATCATTACACAAGCTATCCAAGCACTCACTCATCATTATGCTGTAAAAAAAATCATTAAACGCTTTGTCATTAAATGTGCTGTCACTAATTTGAAAAGTAATCAAGTCGCTAAGCGTTGTGGTTTTGATTATGAAGGAACACTCAAACAAGCCGAATATCTTAATGATGCGTTTTATGATCAAAATATCTATAGTTTAATTTCAAATTATATTTAAGCTACTTGTCATAAAAATAAACTGGCAATAGCCAGTTTATTTTATGAATTGATTAAATAACATCAAAACTTTAAAAGCAAGTCCTGAACTCACGATATAACCATATGCAATTAATCCGGCAATGATAATTAATGAAGCATATGCAATAGAGTATTGTGTTTTGTTATGATATTTTTTCATTTCACCAAGCGAAAGCTCTTTGTTTTGATTCTTTTTATGATAATAGTAGTATACTGGTAAGCCAATCAAGGTTAAAAAGATTGAAGCAATCCCATTTACAGTTTGATAAATCAACATACCATAAATAACATAAGCAGCCCCGCTTATAGCCACAATAGGAATAATAGGGTATCCAATAACTTTGTAAGGTCTAGGCACTTCAGCATATTTTTTTCTGGCAATAATCACACCAATAAAAGTCAGTAGATAAAATACCCAAATCGCAAACATTGAAATTTCTGACAACCGATCAGCATCCAGCAATATCGAATACAAGAATGAAAAAATAACTAAGACAATAATAGCATTAACTGGGGAACGACTATCCTCATCAATCGTACTTAAAAAACGTGCCCCAATAATCGTACCTCGCTCAGCCATACTAAAAATAGTTCGTGATAAGGTCATGATATAACCATTAATGCCACCCAGAATTGAGACCATAATACCAACGGCAACCAAGTTTCCACCGAATTCCCCAAACATGCGTTGTGAAGCAATAGCTGAGGCATCATGTTTTAGTGATACCATTTCCTGTACCGGAAATATTTTAAATAGTGCAATGTTTATACAGGCATAGACAATAATTAAGAATAGGATTCCCAGAATGATTGCTTTAGGTAAAACTTTTGAAGGATTTCGGATTTCACCAGCTACCGAGGCGACTTGCGCCCAACCGTCATAAGCAAACAGTGTCGCAAGAATGGCAACAGCGAAAGGTGCATAGGTTTCAATGCCTTGTCCACTTGCACCAAGTAAGGCGACTTGTCCATTACCTTTCCAAAGACCAAAGATAGCTAATAAAAGGATCGGAATTAATTTACAAATCGTTGCAAAGGTTTGTAAATAGCCTGCCTCTTTAACCCCTATTGCATTAATCAAGGCAATAAAACCTAACACACCTGCACTAACCGCCATTCGATAAGCTTCATCAATATTAAATAATAAGCAAAAAACTGAGCTAAAATAGCCAACAAGTGCCCCTACTAATGATGGCGCAAAAAGAACAGTGATCATCCAACCATAAAGGTGAGATACTTTCGCACCATAAATTTTTTCTAAATAAACTAACATGCCACCAGTTTTAGGAAACATCACCCCTAATTCACACAATGTTAGTCCACCACAAATAGAAAAAATACCGCCTATTATCCACGCTAGTAATGCATAATTATAATCACCAGCGACTTCTAACACTGCGGGTGGTTTCATAAAAGCCCCTGCTCCTAAAACCATTCCGACAACCAGTGATAATGCAGAAACTAGACCAAGATCTTTCCGCAATTTATTTTCTAAATTATGATCTGACATAAACGTCCTCTTTGAGTAATAATCTATATTAAGGAAAATTTATTTATAATAGAAGTTTATGAATAAAATTCAAGAAAGAATACTGTTAACTATCTGAAAAGAATTAAATTCATACAAAGAATGGGATTTTCATCCTTTAAATATAAAAAAGTCAGCATTAAGCTGACTTAAGCATATAAGTCGAAACCTTTTAGTTACTTTTTTTAGTTACTTCTTTTCATTTTCATATCAATGACCATACGCCCTTGAATTTTTCCTGCTTTCATTTCATCGATCATATCGTTGATATCTTCTAATGGTCTTTTTTCTACGATCGGGACAACTTTTCCTTCTGCACTAAATTGAAATGCTTCTGCAAGATCTTCTCGAGTCCCCACAAGCGAACCTAAAACTTGAATACCATCTAATACTGTTTTAGGAATACTTAAATCCATTGTTTCAGACGGTAAACCCAGTGCCACAACACGTCCTAAAGGGCGAACAGATTCAACAGCCTGATTAAAACCTGTCTTAGTTACTGATGTCACCACAGCACCATGCGCACCACCGCCCGTATGTTGTTTGATGTATGCCCCTACATCAACTACTTTTTTAGGATTAACGACTAAATCTGCCCCCAATTTTTTACACAACTCTAATTGACTATCACTATTACTAATTGCCACCACTTTGTTATTAAAGACTTTTTTACCATACTCAACCGCCAAAGTTCCTAAGCCACCAATACCAAATACAGCAAGCCATTGCCCTGGTTTGGTATCCGCAACTTTAATGCCTTTATAAGTGGTAACACCGGCACATGTTACACTGGTTGCTTGAGCGGGATCTAATCCTTCCGGAACTTTAACGGCATAATCAGCCTTAACAATACAAAATTCGGCCATACCTCCGTCAACGGTATAACCCGAATTCAACGCACTACGACAGAATGTTTCATTACCCGATATACAATATTCACAAGTCCCACAACCTGCATGAAACCATGCAATACTCACCCTATCGCCAACTTTTAAACTTTTTACATCGGGCGCAACTTTAGTCACTATGCCGACACCTTCGTGACCAATTACTCTACCCGGCTTTTTACCAAAATCGCCCGAAGCAACATGAAGATCCGTATGGCAAAGACCGCAATATTCAACTTCAACTAAAGCTTCACCAGCTTCTAATGGACGGATAGGAATATCTTTAATGTCGACTTGGCCATCGCAAGCATTTCTTATAACAGCAGCTTTCATTTCTTTCTCCTGAATAATTAAAATTTAACTCATAATTGTATTTATTTTAGTCTTATTTTTATTAAAAAATATGCTTATCTTCAAAGTTTTAAAAAATTTTATATCCTATTTTATTTATTGATATTGTATAAAAACCTATAAAGCTAATTAATTTCACTATTTAGTATTTGCATTTTTATTTCAATTTATATCGTGCCGATAGATGAAGCATGAGTAGTTTTGTCTTAGAACTACTGTTTAGTACAGTCTATAGAATACAAAAAATGAATGCGTATTAATGTTAAGTTAGCCAACAGGCATCAACCACATTGAAAAATTTTAACGATTGTTCTAGAAAATAATATCAAACTATCACAATGTATCACTTTCCAGAAAGGCAACTAATGAACTGAAATTTAATCATTTTTAGCTTTAATCAAAACTAGCACTAAATGACTAATAAATCATCGAGTAATAAATCTACAATGAAAAATCTTTTTAAATGGAGAGTTGTAAAATGGCTACAAAACGTATTTCTCGTGGTAAATTTACCCGTATGCAACAATTATCAAACCAAGAAGGTATTATTGCTGCGTTAGCAATCGATCAGCGTGGTTCAATGGTTAAAATGATGGAAGCCGCCGTTGGTAAGGATCGTTATCATGTTGATATGGTGTATGAATTCAAAGAGCTTGTTTCTCAAGAATTAACAAAATATGTTAGTGCAATTTTGTTAGACGAAGAGTATGGCTTTAAAGGTATGGCGAAAAAAAATCAAAATGCGGGTTTAATCATTTCTTATGAAAAAACGGGTTATGATGCTAACACACCCGGTCGTTTACCTGACGTATTACCGGAAGATTCTTTACAACGGTTATTAAAAAAAGGAGCAGATGCAGCCAAGGTTTTAGTCTATTACAACCCTGATGATCCACAAGATATTTTAGATAAAAAGCATGCATTTTTAGAACGTATTGGCGATGAAGCAAGAGCGGCTGATATTCCCCTCTTTGTTGAACCTATCGTGTATGATAACACGGTGACAGATGATAAAAGTCCTGAATTTGCCAAAATCAAACCACAAAAAGTGATCAATACCATTAAAGAGTTCACGAAAAACCACTATTACATCGATGTTTTAAAAGTCGAAGTTCCTGTACTTTTTAAACATGTTGAAGGCTTCAATGATAATAATATTGTAGTGTATTCACAAAAACAAGCTGCGGATTATTTTAAACAAGCCAGCGATGCCGCCACGCGTCCTTTTATATATTTAAGTGCCGGTGTTCCAACCAAAACATTCCATCAAGAGTTAATTTTTGCGGGTGAAAACGGTGCTAAATATAGTGGTATTTTAGGTGGTCGTGCCACTTGGTTTGAAGGTGTTGCCGTTTATGCCAAAGAAGGGAAAGAAGGACTAAAACGCTGGTTAGATACCACCGGACGGGAAAACGTTGAAGAACTCAATAAGATTTTAAAACAATATGCTACGCCATGGTATGACATTTACGGCGGTAAAGACCAAATTGAAATCATTGATCTTAAATTAGGTAATTAATCGCTCAGTTTCAACATGCTAACTACGATTTATCATATTGTTAGCATGGGTTAATACTTATCATATTCCTATTTTCTAATTGTTAACTCATTAACCTAGGTTAATGAGTTTTTTTGCTTCAAAATATTGGTAATTATACGGCTTTATCAAAAAACAGATTAACCTTACTCTGTTTTGACATCGATTCCAGATAAGCTTTAATTTTAGGCGGAAAGGTCAAACTCTTTACACAAGTTAAATTACGTAATACAGGAAATAATAAGATATCATCTAACGATAAACTACCATTACAAGCAACTGAGGAAACAATCATTGGTGCTAGTTTATCTAGAATGTTTGATACGGACATGACTAATTGGTCGGTTTGTTCAAGACATTCATCAAACGAACCTATTTTTTTCGTTTTATTGGCAACAAAATCATTAATAGCATGTTGAGTTGCAAATTCTGCTAAACCGAGTTTAATGTAGCGAGGGCACTCTAATTTATAATCATATTGTTGTAATTGCTTAATTAATGATGATATTTCGGATGATTGTGATCCAACTAAAATTGGTTTGCCTCCATAATTACTGTCGATGTAATCCACAATATCTAAACTTTCTGGCATATAACTCCCATCATCTTTTTGCAAAATCGGAACCATTTTTTCGCCGATCATGCTTTGCGGTGTTTCCGAATCATCACTAAGTAAAACGAGCTCTTCAACCGGTATATTTTTTAAACCAAAAATCATTCTTGCTCGTGCACAGAAAGGGCAATGTTCATAAATATATAGTTTCATTTTTATCTCCTTAAACGGTCAATACACCATAATAAGAAAGTCAATCCCAAAAATAATAATAGCACTTTACTGACATTATATAATGCTTTTATATAACCTATTTTTTCAATATTGATAAATGGATACGGATATTGATGTGTAAAATAACCTCGAACGAAGATGTAAATAGCATACGCTATCATTGACAATATCGAACCAATAACAACTTTGGCGTTGATACGTCTAAATGGTCCCCAAATAAGCCAACTTAAAATACCTAATAAGGGAATAACAACATGTAAACTTTCATTTGTAAAACGCAATAAACTATTTGGCGGTTGATGAATACCGCGTAAAATTGAGTTATAAATTATTGCGGTAATAATCACACCGATTAAGCCATTTAATCGAATAACATTAAAGCTATAACGGTTACAGTTAGGTTTAAAGGTTAAAAACAGGCAACTTATTGCTAGCATGAGATTGGAAAGAACAGTAAAAAAACTATAATAAAATATTATTCGACCTATCGGCGTACCAGGTTGCCATGGACGAAGCTGAGCATGCCAATAAACATGAGTTTCAATCCCAATTACGAATAACGCATAAACCGCGATAAAAAGGTAAATATTTCGCTTTAACATATAATTACATTGAGGAAATTTTAGAAATGATAAGTATATATCAAACAATGCAAGCCACATATTTTTTTCACTAACATCAATAACATTATATCAGTAAAAAGTTAAAATAATGTCTTTTATCATACAATATGATATTCATGATTTAACATGAGTTACACTGCAATTAATTGCTAATTTAGTATATAATATTTTCTATATTTAAAATGTAGAGATAATCTTGGTGTCAAAAGACCACATTCGTCCTCACAATGACAAACTCGTTGAAGAATTCCTCAACGCCATATGGTTAGAACGAAATTTAGCGGAAAATACTATAGAATCTTATAAACTTGATCTATTGGCACTCAATCAATCGCTACAGTTGAAAAATGTGAATTTTATTACTGCTCAGACCACTCATTTGCAAGATTTTTTAATGCAACGGGTTGCCGATGGTTATCAAGCAAGTAGCACCGCTCGACTGATGAGTGCAACAAAACGTTTTTTTCAATTCTTATATCAAGAGAATTATCGCACCGATGATCCTTCAGCTGTCCTGTCTTCGCCTAAATTACCAAAAAAATTGCCCAAAGATTTAACTGAATCACAAGTTGAGGCTTTGCTTGAATCCCCTAATACTCAAGACTCATTAGAGCTTCGAGACAAAGCCATGTTAGAAGTGCTTTATGCAACCGGTTTACGGGTAACAGAATTAGTGAGTTTAGAAATAAGTGATATTAGTTTACGACAAGGTGTGATTCGGGTAATAGGTAAGGGGAATAAAGAACGTTTAGTCCCACTGGGTGAAGAAGCCATTTATTGGTTAGAATACTATTTTAAATATGGACGCGATGATTTGCTTAAATCGGGGCCTGTCGATGTGCTTTTCCCAAGTAGACTTGGAAAAAAAATGACGCGACAGACATTCTGGCATCGAATAAAATATTATGCCATACTAGCTGATATAAATATTGAAGCACTTTCTCCTCATGTGCTTCGGCATGCATTTGCTACCCACTTACTTAATCATGGGGCAGACTTGCGGGTTGTTCAAATGTTATTGGGGCATAGCAGCCTTTCAACTACGCAAATCTATACCCATGTAGCAACAGAAAGGTTAAAGCAATTACACAGCAAACATCATCCTCGAGCATAGGGTTTAAAAAATAAGGATAAGTAAATGAAAAAATTAGTTTTAGGTTTGGCGTTAATTTCAACCTCAGTTTTGGCAGGTAATAGTGACATTACCGATACCATGAGTAAGCTAGGTTATGAGAATAAAGATTTAAAAATTACCAACACGCCCGTAAAAGGTTTGAAAAGTGTAGTCACACCCGATGGAACCTTTTATGTCACGGACGATGGTAAATATTTAACTCAAGGCCCTATCTATAATGTTGAAGGTGACGAGCCGAAAAACATCGCTAATAGCACTAATTTGGCATTAATGAAAACTATCGAAAAAGATGCTATCATTTACAAAGCCAAAGATGAAAAATATGTGATTTCAGTATTCACTGACTATACTTGTCATTATTGTAAATTGTTGCACGAGAATATAGATCAATATTTAAATAATGGCATTTCAGTCCATTATTTCGCCTACCCTCGTGCAGGTGCTGATAGTGAAGTTGGTAAAAACATGCAATCTATCTGGAGCGTTGCTGATCGCAAAGCTGCTTTTGATAAAGCTTACAAAGGCGATCCTATTACACCAGCTACCAGCGACGTTCCTTATGTTACTCAGCAATTTAACGTTGGTCGACAACTAGGTATAAGCGGTACCCCGTCAATCGTTTTATCCGATGGGCAACTTATTCCAGGTTACGTACCAGCCGATAAATTAATTGAAATCTTAAAAAACACAGCTAAATAATTTTTAATTAAATACTAGCTAAAATTCAAATTTATAATTAATAAGTATGTTAGCGCAAATGCGCTAACATTGAAAATATGAATAAAACTAAATTAGTACGTCGTAAATTACCCGAGTTACATCCTGAATTTTCGAATGACATTCCAACATTATTGCAACGAATCTATGCTCTACGTGGCGTGACATCAAGCAAAGAGATTGATTATGCTGCTCGAAATCTAAGTAATTATGATCAGTTAAATGGTATAGATAAAGCCGTTGAAATTATCTATTCAGCCATGAAAAACAATCAAAGAATCATGATTGTCGGCGATTTTGATACCGATGGGGCGACCAGTACCGCATTGGCTGTCCGAGCATTAAAACAGATGGGATGTCAGTTTGTCGACTATATTATTCCTGACCGATTTGAAGATGGTTATGGTTTAAGTGTTGAAGTGGTTAAAAAAGCGATATCATCGAAAGCTGACCTGATTATTACTGTCGATAATGGCATTTCAGCTATTGAAGCGGTCGAATTTGCTAAACAAGCTAATTTGCCAGTCATTATTACCGATCATCATTTATGCCCTAACCCGTTACCTTCGGCGGATGCCATTATTAACCCTAATTTACCTGATTGTACCTTTCCCTCCAAAAATTTAGCTGGAGTGGGCGTGACATTTTATTTAATGTTAGCGTTAAGAGCAAAATTACGGCAAGAAAACTGGTTTAATGATAATCAGCTTGCTGAATTTAACATTGCTAATTTATTAGATTTAGTTGCACTGGGAACTATTGCCGATGTCGTGAAACTGGATCATAACAACCGTATCTTAGTTCATCAAGGCGTTAGCCGAATCCGCTTTGGTTACTGTTGTGAAGGTATTAAGGCATTATTGCAAGTTGCCAAAAAAGATTGCTGTTCATGTAATGCGACTGATCTTGCTTTTTACATTGCACCAAGATTAAATGCCGCTGGGAGAATGGACAATATGTCGCTTGGTGTCGAATTATTACTCTGTGACCACCCTGACACCGCCCTTAACTTAGCAACTGATCTTAATAATTTAAATAATGATCGCAAATTAATTGAACAGACGATGCATCAAGAAGCTCTGTCTTTCATTGAAAAAATGGAGAATGAAAAAACCTCGATTCCTCACTTTCTAGTGGTTTATCACCCCGAGTGGCATCAAGGTATCATTGGGATTTTATCTTCCCGTTTGAAAGAAAAATATCATCGTCCGGTTATTTCGTTTGCTTCTACTCAAGATGGTTTTTTAAAGGGATCTGGACGGTCAATTAAAGGAATTCATTTACGCGATTTACTTGATGAATTGCAGCACTTACACCCTGAGCTTATGGTAAGTTTTGGGGGACATGCGATGGCGGTTGGTTTAACAATACATGAAAATGATTTATCACGTTTTACCGCATGTGTTGAAGCATTATTACTTAAACGATTAGATGACAAATTATTAGAAACGGTTATTGAAACAGACGGGGAAGTCGATGGACAAGATTTCAATTATTCAATTGCCAAACAATTAAAAGATTCCGGGCCTTGGGGAGAAGGATTCCCTGAACCTATTTTTGATGGTGAATTCATCATTCATCAACAGCGGTTATTGGCAGACAAGCATCTTAAATTGGTTTTAGAACCTAAAAATGGCGGACCAATCATTGATGGTATTGCATTTAATGTTGATCGTCTAGAATGGCCTGATTTATCAATAAAACAAGCTAAAGTTGTTTATCATTTAGACGTAGATGAGTTTCGTGGTAATCAAGCCGCCAAATTATTGATTAGACATTTGTGGCCTATCGCATAGTTGATCAAAATCGATTATAATTCGCAGAATATTTAAAAGTTACATTACATTAACCTTTGATATAATTCAGATAAAGACTAGTTTATTAACATAATTTGTAGAGATTGAGGACTAAAAATGCATATTCATATTCTTGGGATCTGTGGCACATTTATGGCAGGAATTGCATTAATAGCCCGTTCTCTTGGCCATAAAGTTACTGGCTCAGATAAAAACGTTTATCCACCTATGAGCACGCTTTTACAAAAAGAGCATATTGACATTATTGAAGGTTATGATCCATCACAACTGACTCCTAGCCCGGATTTAGTCATTATTGGTAATGCCTTATCCAGAGGTAATCCTTGTGTCGAGCATATACTAAATAGTAATATTCCTTATATCTCTGCGCCACAGTGGTTACATGACAATGTATTAAAAGATCGTTGGGTTATCGCTGTTGCAGGAACGCATGGTAAAACAACCACAGCAGGCATGGTCAATTGGATATTGGAAAAACAGGGATATAAACAAGGTTTTGTGATTGGTGGTGTACCGGGTAATTTTGATGTTTCCGCTCGATTAGGCGAAGGTAAATTTTTTGTTATTGAAGCTGATGAATATGATTGTTCGTTTTTTGATAAACGCTCCAAGTTTATGCATTACTGCCCTAAAACGCTTATTATGAACAATCTTGAGTTTGATCATGCTGATATCTTTGATGATCTTAATTCAATCCAAAAACAATTTCATCATTTGGTACGTTTAGTCCCTAGCAAAGGGCTGATTATTTCGCCTCAAGATGATGTGAATTTACGACAAGTCTTAGCCAAAGGTTGCTGGAGTGAACAAACTTTTACTGAGTCAGAATCTGGTTGGCTAGCTCAAAGAATTAACCATGATGCAAGTCACTTTGCTGTTTATTACAATAGTCAAAAAGTCGGCGAAGTAGAGTATTCTTTGGTTGGTGAACACAATATGCATAATGCACTCATGTCAATTGCTGCTGCCCATAATGTCGGTATTCAACCGGCTGATGCTTGTTTAGCTCTCAGCTCATTTGTTAATGCTAAACGACGTTTAGAACTTTATGGTAAAGTCAATAATATTGAAATATATGACGATTTCGCACATCATCCAACGGCTATTTTGGCAACCTTAGAAGCGCTACGTAGTAAAATTGGTGCTAATCGTCGTATTCTGGCAGTGTTAGAGCCTCGCTCAAATACCATGAAATTAGGCATATCGAAAGATGAATTAGCGCCATCATTAGGTCGTGCCGATGAAATCTTCATTTTTCAACCAGAACAGTTACCATGGTTAGTCGTTGATGTTGTTGATGCTTGTATTCAACCGGCTTATTGGTCTGGTGATATTGATTTGTTAGTTGAAATGATTGTTAAATCAGCAAAACCAACCGATGCAATATTAATTATGAGCAATGGAGGATTTAATGGTATTCATAAAAAGCTTTTGGATAAGTTAACAAAACAGCAAAGCAAAGAGCAGGAAGACCAAGATTTAATCTAATTGATTTTTATGCTTGTCGGTATGGCTAGTTACCTAGCCTACCATACAAGTATAAATAGCACACCTTTCACAATCTTTTCAATATATTACAATTTGTTTATCAACAATCAAAATCGGATCGCCCCAATCAGCATTGACTGGCAAAATTGATTTTAAGAAATAGATTTCAAATCGATTACTAATTATAAATGCACTACTAACTACAATGCACCGTTATGGCTAATCCACCCCGTGATGTTTCACGATATTTGGCATTCATATCTTTACCTGTCTCGTACATCGTTTCTATTACTTTATCAAGAGATACAATGGCAGCAGTTGTTCGTCTTAGCGCCATACGTGTCGCATTAATCGCTTTTACTGCAGCAATGGCATTACGTTCAATACAAGGGACTTGTACTTGACCATCTACGGGATCACAGGTTAAACCAAGATTATGCTCCATACCAATTTCAGCCGCCATACACACCTGTTCAGGACTGCCACCCAGCAATTCCGCAAGTCCAGCTGCAGCCATTGAACAAGCTACCCCCACCTCACCTTGACAACCTACTTCAGCCCCCGAAATAGAAGCATTATTTTGGTATAAAAGCCCAATGGCGCCACAAGTTAAAAAATACCGAACATAGGTATCAGGAGTTACAGGATCAATAAACTTATCATAATAAGCAAGCACTGCTGGAATAATACCGCAAGCCCCATTGGTTGGCGCTGTCACCACCCGCCCCCCTGCTGCGTTTTCTTCACTGACCGCTAAGGCAAACATATTTATCCAATCGATAATAATCATCGGATCATTATCATTTTTACTGGTTGATAATTGTCGGTAAAGTGCATTCGCTCGACGAGGTACTTTTAATGCACCCGGTAATAAACCTTCAGTGTGGATACCTCGCTTAATACAATCTAACATGGTTTGTCCAACCAACGTAAAATAGTTGATAATTTCCTGTTGCGAATGGAGTTGTAACTCATTTTTAAGCAGAATGCTTGATATCGATAATGAGTTTTCATCACAGTGCTGCAAAAGTTGTGCTGCCGATGAAAAAGGATAAGGAAAGTCAACCGTATTTTGATCTTGTTGACCAAACTGTGTATCTTCTACAATTTTACCACCACCGACCGAATAATAAGTGGTTTGAGCAAGTATTTGTTCACCTTGATAAGCCGTTAAAGTCATACCATTTTCATGCTTAGGCAAAAAAGTAGAATGAAATAGAATATTTTCACTTGAAAATGCTATTTCATAACGACCATTATAGATAGATAACCGTTTATTTTGATTCATATTTTGAATAAAAATAGGAATATCATCGATATTAACGGTATCGGGTTTTTCACCCGCTAGCCCTAAAATAATAGCGATATCAGTATGATGCCCTTTACCTGTCAAAGATAATGAACCATAGACATCGGCAATAATCTTAGTCACAACAGGCATTTGACCATTATCAATTAACTGATCGATAAATGCTTTGCCTGCTCGCATTGGACCAACAGTATGCGAGCTTGAAGGGCCAATACCAATTTTAAATATCTCAAAAACTGAAGCCATTTGTTTCCTTTATACGGTTAACGTCGATTAAAGTAAGAATAACTATTTGATCAAAGATGATGGCTATATTATGGCGTTAACCATGGCATAATCAAGTATAGAATCAAGCTTTCAATTTAAATCGTAAAAAATTTTGCCAAGCGAAGATATGTGCCTTAGTCATGTTGTTAATTTTCATTTTATCTCTCTTTATTTGCTTAAATTTATAAATAATTTTTGTCGATTACAACAATTACGCATAAAATTACTTTAGTGTTACGCGACGGACTGCTAAACTAGCTCACATTTTAGTATATTCATTAGTACATTATTTTTTTCAGGATAAATTTATGCGAACCAGTAAATATCTTCTTTCTACATTAAAAGAGACTCCAGCAGACGCTGAAGTGATAAGCCATCAATTAATGTTACGTGCCGGCATGATCCGTAAAGTTGCCGCAGGATTATATACTTGGCTGCCCACTGGTTATCGTGTACTTAAAAAAGTTGAAAATATTGTTCGGGAAGAGATGAACAGAGCAGGGGCAATTGAAGTGTTAATGCCAGTTGTGCAACCTGCTGATATTTGGCAAGAAAGCGGCCGTTGGGAACAATATGGTCCGGAATTATTACGTATTAAAGACCGGGGAGATCGTGATTTTGTATTAGGTCCAACCCATGAAGAAGTGATCACTGACTTACTACGCAACGAAGTGAGTTCATATAAACAGTTACCACTTAATGTTTATCAAATTCAAACCAAATTTCGTGACGAAGTCCGCCCTCGATTTGGCGTAATGCGTTCTCGTGAATTTATTATGAAAGATGCTTATTCATTTCATACTTCACAAGAATCCTTGCAAGAAACCTATGATGATATGTATAAAGCCTACAGTGCTATATTTACACGTGCAGGTTTAAATTTTAGAGCGGTACGAGCTGATACGGGTTCTATTGGTGGCAACTGGTCGCATGAGTTCCAAGTATTAGCCGACAGTGGTGAAGATGATATTGTCTTTTCTACCGAATCTGATTACGCGGCGAATATTGAGATGGCACAAGCATTAGCGCCAACACAAAGTCGCCTTGCACCAACCAAGGCGATGGAACTGGTTGATACACCTAATGCCAAAACGATTGATGAATTAGTTGCACAATTTAATTTACCTATTGAAAAAACAGTTAAAACACTTATGGTTAAGGCGACTAAAGAGAGTGGGCACCAACTTGTGGCTTTATTAGTCCGTGGTGATCATACGTTGAACGAAATCAAAGCGGAAAAAATTGATATTGTGGCATCGCCTTTAGAATTTGCAACTGAAGATGAAATTCGTGCGATAGTGAATGCAGGACCAGGTTCATTAGGACCGGTAAACCTTGATATGCCAATCATCATTGACCGTGATGTGGCAGTCATGAGCGACTTTAGCGCAGGCGCCAATATCGATCATAAACATTATTTCAATATCAACTGGGACAGAGATATCACTTTACCGCGTATCGAAGATATTCGTAATGTGGTTGAAGGCGATATTAGCCCTGACGGTAAAGGAACATTACAAATTAAACGTGGTATTGAAGTAGGACATATTTTCCAATTAGGCACCAAATATTCTCAAGCGATGAAAGCCACTGTTCAAGGGGAAGATGGTCAAAATCATGTCATGATTATGGGGTGTTATGGTATTGGTGTAAGTCGTATTGTCGCAGCAGCGATTGAACAGTGCCACGACGACCGCGGTATTATTTGGCCTGACGCAATTGCGCCTTTTAGCGTTGCCATAATACCAATGAATATGCATAAATCAGAAAAAGTACAAGCCACTGCTGAAAAGCTTTATGCAGATCTACAATCAGCAGGTATTGAAGTACTCTTTGATGATCGTAAAGAGCGACCGGGCGTGATGTTTGCTGATGCCGAACTCATTGGTATTCCACATACTTTTGTCATCGGTGAACGCAATCTTGAAAATGGCGAAGTTGAATATAAACACCGTGCTGGTGGTGAAAAATCGCTAGTAAAAATCGATGAATTGATGACATTTATTAAAAAACGTCTTCAAACTCTTTAAATAAACATGTTCGAATAATTAGTTATGCAAAATACAACACAACAGTTAAAAATGAGTCATAACCGTATTACAACGATTGTGATATGTCTACTACTGCTGTGTTGTATGAGTTTAAATCTCATTGGCTGTCAATCTAAGCTTAATTCTGATTATCAATTACCGGATAATTTTCATCAAGTGTCTAACGATATCTATCGCTCAGAACAACCTTCAATAACTGAATTTAAATATCTTGATAAACTTGGCTTTAAAACCATTATAAATTTACGGCTATTTCACAGTGATCGTGAGTTAGTCGAAAATACACAGATGTCAGAAGTTTGGATTCGAATGCGGGCAGGTGATATTACTGATGAGAAAATGATCCAAGTAATGAAAGCAATTCATACCTCCCCTAAACCGATATTAATCCATTGTTGGCAAGGTAGTGATCGTACCGGCGTCGCTATTGCTATGTACCGTTTGGTTTTTGAAAATTGGACTAAATCTCAAGCTATTAATGAGTTAATGCAAGCTGAATTTGGTCATCACTACAATGTTTATCCCAATATCAAAAAATATCTTGAAACAGTTGATATTGAAAAAATTCGCTCTGCCGTTTTTCAATAAAAAGATAGAAATTTTGATAACCCTAAACAACGTCATTGATTAAAGATGCTATCTGTTAGGCTTATTAACTTTATGTAAAGTTTAATCACAAATTCAAAGTGATATTGTGTTTTTTTTCAGCTAAAATAACTATTAATAATTATATTATCCCTATGGAATAAAATAATGCTAAAAAAAACAATTGCATTTTTAATCTCGGCTTCATTGCTATTGCAAAATACCTCATTGGTATATGCAGATAACATTAACTTGCCCGATATTGGTACAGCGGCTGCATCAACATTAAGTATCGGTCAAGAAATGGAAATGGGGGATTATTACATGCGAATGTTACGCGCTCAAGCCCCTATTCTAAATGATCCTGTTTTGAATCAATATATTAATGATTTGGGTCAAAAATTAGTTTCAAAATCAGAATCGGTACAAACCCCTTTTCACTTTTATATCATGCGTAGCGATGTCCTTAATGCTTTCGCTTTTTTTGGTGGTAATGTTGTTGTCCATTCTAAGTTAATACTTGATACGGATAACGAAAGTCAACTAGCGTCGGTCATGGCTCACGAAATAGGTCACGTCACCCAAAGACATTTAGCCCGTGCAATCGAAGCCCAAAATCGTAACAGTCCTTATTTTTGGGGAGCTACGTTAGGTTCTATATTACTTACATTAGCAAATCCTGAAGCTGGAATGGCTGCAATGACAAGTACAATGGCGGGGTCTGCACAAAGTATGATTAGTTTTACTCAGAGCAATGAGCAAGAAGCGGATCGTGTTGGTCTTAGGACTTTAGTCAAAGCCGGATTTGATCCTTATGCATCATCTGAATTTTTGCAAAAACTTGCTGATCAAACGCGCTTTAGTAGTAAACCGCCTGAAATATTACTTACTCACCCATTGCCTAATAATCGTTTAACTGACGTTCGCAACCGAACTTTGCAATACAGTAAAAAAAATATTACTTCTTCTCTTGATTACTATTTAGCTAAAGCTCGATTGGCGATTATTACGGCTAAAAATAAAAATGCCGCTTTGTTATTAATTCAAGATTATAAAAAATTAAATAATCAACCAAGCAAAATTGCCATCATATACTGTGCCGCATTGGCGGATTATCAGGCAGGTAAATATCAACAAGCCAAACAGCAACTTCAACCATTATTAGATAGTCAGCCTGATAATCTATGGTTTATTGATTTAATGACTGATATAGATTTAGAACTTAATAATAATAGTGTTGCCATTACACGATTACAGCAAGCTTTAAAAAAATTTCCTAACAGCACAGCGATACAATTAAATTTAGCGGCGGCTTATAATAATAATAAAAATTACCAACAGGCGGTTAGCCTTCTTCATCGCTATACCCATGATCATAATGACGATATGAATGGCTGGGATGAATTGATTAAAGCTTATGGTGGGCTGCACTCAACAGCACAACAAATGACTGCAAGAGCTGAGCTTATTGCTTTACAAGGTAGATTTGATGAATCTATTCAATTGCTGCAAAACGCTAAAAATAGAGCTAAAGGCGATCAAATCACACTATCTAAAATAGACGCCAGAATAAATCAATTAAAGCAAATGCAAAAACGCTTTGCAAAATACAAAAGGTAAAATTTATAATTTTCTGGCTAATGGCATCCACATTAGCCAGAAAAATATTCATTCAGCAAATTTATTTATTGGCTAAATGATCAACGTTATTATAAAACTTAACCGAAAATTGCCCTTTAGGCTGATTTTCATCTTGTTTATAGTTAACCACACTGATACTTGTATTTAACATACGTGGAAAATACGCTTCATCACGGTGTAAACGCCAGTCTCCTCCATTTAAAACACAAAGTAGTATCCGTAATACTGTGCCATGAGAAACAACTAAAATATTACCGGTATCTTGCTTAGTATTTTCGATAATGGTCTTTAATGCTCGCTCCATACGTGCCAAAACTTGTTGATAATTTTCACCTTGATTGACTGTTGCATCAAAGTTAGCAGGATCAGTGAGATAAGTGTTAAATTCCGGAAATGCTTTTTTTAATGTCGGCACATGTTTACCTTCCCAAATACCAAAATCCATTTCGCATAAATCTGAAAGTTCAGCTGTTGGAATAACATTTACATTTTCATTGATGATATAGTCTCGAGTTTCCATTGCACGCTGTTGAGTACTTGAATAAGCCTGTATGAACGGAATATCTTTAAGGTACTTTCCTGTCACCTTTGCACCTAAAATTCCTTCTTCTGTCAAAGGGGAATTCTGTGAGCCTTGCATTTGATCTTTAATATTCCATTCCGTCTGACCGTGTCTAATTAAATATAAATTGATATCTTTCATTGGTGCTAACTACCTTATTTATTTTTTAAATTATGCTTGTTTAAATTTATCTTTTCTAAGCTGAGTTAAACAAGCTTGCAATGTGGCATCCATTGGGGCTTGTAATAGCATTTCTTGCTGGGTTTTAGGATGAATAAATTTGACACTCGCCGCATGTAAAAAAAGACGGTTGAGTGTAGTATGTGATAATAATGCATCAAATTGGCGATCCCCATAACGATCATCAAAAGCAATCGGATGATTAGCATATTGCGTATGAATTCGAATTTGATGAGTACGGCCTGTTACAGGACTGGCTTTTATCAACGTGGCAAACTCAAATCGTTCTTCTACTTTAAAACGTGTTTCTGAAGGTTTTCCTTCTTTATCAACTTTCACAACGCGTTCACCACTTTTGAGCACATTTTTTAGCAATGGTGCTTGAATCACTTTACAGTCAGAAGACCAATTACCTTTCACTAATGCCAAATAGTTTTTTTGCATCTGCTTAAGACGAAGCTGTTCATGCAACGCTTTTAATGCAGAGCGTTTTTTAGCAATTAGCAACACCCCTGATGTTTCACGATCGATTCGATGCACTAACTCTAAAAATTTTGCTTCAGGTCTTAATGCTCGTAATCCTTCAATCACACCAAAACTTAAGCCACTGCCACCATGCACAGCAATTCCCGAAGGTTTGTTGATAGCTAAAATCATCTCATCTTCATAAATAATTGCCTTTTCTAATTCGGCCACTTTATTTAATTTTGTTGAGATTTCGGGCGTGGCTTTTTCAGCAACTCGAATAGGAGGAATACGAACTTCATCGCCAATATTCAATTTGTATTCTGGCTTAATACGTTTTTTATTCACTCGCACTTCACCTTTGCGTAATATACGATAGATCATACTCTTTGGTACACCTTTCAAATAGGTGAGTAAAAAGTTATCAATACGTTGAGTCGCATTTTCTTCAGATATAGTCACAAAAGTAACATTTAATTTTTTTTGTGGAGCGTTTGTGTGCATAAGAGATGATTAGTCCGCTATCAATGAGTAAAAGTCGTTTACATTATTCTTAAATAATCTACACTAATCTTAATTATAATTAGGTAGTTTTTTTCAGTATAATAAAAGCAAAACAATTATAACGGAATCTGGGAGAATAAAATAGTATGTTATCGCTGCTTAATCAGTACTCACGTAGAAGGTTTGCTTGGTTTTTACTTTTTCTTTCGACCGTTGTTTTTGAATTAATTGCTCTACATTTTCAATACAATTTAGGTCTTGCACCCTGTACATTGTGCATTTATCAACGTTGTGCAATATTTGGTATCATGATAGCAAGCTTTATTGGATTTCTGGCTCCTTGCAAAACATCTTTTCGTTTAGCCGGTATTTTTATTTGGCTTATTAGTGCATTTCAAGGTTTTCGATTAGCAAAATTCCATGCACAACTACAGTTCGAGCCAAGCTTTGGTGATACATGTTCAATTAAAACTGAATTTCCATCCTGGTTACCTTTAGATACTTGGTTACCTGAAGTATTTAGTGCTTATGGTTCTTGCTCCGAAAAAATCTGGTCATTTTTAACGATTGAAATGTCACAATGGATGATCATCATTTTTGCTTGCTATTTTATTGTGGGTCTGATCATATTGTTTATGCAGCTCTTTTCACCGAAAGAATCAACATGGCATAAGTAAACAATTTATAGAACTGGCACTTTTTGTTGATTTTGCTAGAATATATGGCAATTTTTAGTTATTAATTGTCATATTTAAATGCTTTTGGAATATCATCCCCCTACTGATCCTTGGCTGTCAATTTTATATCAAGACGATCATATCGTTGTTGTTAACAAACAACCGGGAATCTTATCGGTTTCTGGTAATAAACCACAATTTATTGACAGTATCATTCATCGTTTGCAACAAAAATATAGTTATGTGGAATCGGTACACCGTTTAGATATGGCAACCAGTGGCATTATGGTTGTCGCATTATCTAAACTTGCCGATCGAGAAATTAAAAAACAATTTCGAGAACGTATTCCTAAAAAGACCTATATCGCGGTTGTGCATGGACATGTTGAGCAAGACACCGGAGCTGTTGAATTACCACTGATTTGTGATTGGCCAAATCGTCCTAGACAAATGGTAGATAAGGAAAATGGCAAATATGCATTAACAGAGTATCAAGTTATTGCAAGAAATCCCGATAATACAACTCGCATTAAATTATTTCCATTTACAGGACGCTCTCATCAACTGCGTGTGCATATGCAAGCTATTGGTCATCCAATTTTAGGCGATAAATTTTATGCCCATCCAGAAGCTTTCTCGATGTCAAAAAGATTACTATTGCATGCACAATTATTAACAATTAATCATCCTAAATCAGGTGAAAACATGACTTTTACTTGTGATCCTGAATTTTAAATAAGTAAATATAAAAAACACTCATTATGTTTAATCAATCAGCTCAAATATTAAGCCAATAGGTTAAGGAACCTTTATGCAAAAAATTGTTTTAGCAACCAATAATCAGGGCAAAGTCAATGAATTACAAAATTTACTGGCTGATGCGGGTTTTGATATCGTCGCACAAAGTCAGTTTAATCTCCCTGATGCCGATGAAACAGGTTTATCATTTGTCGAAAATGCCATTATAAAAGCCAGATATGCCGCAAAATTAACTGGGTTACCCGCCATAGCCGATGATTCAGGGTTAGTTGTGGAAGTACTTAATGGTGAACCGGGTATCTATTCTGCACGTTATGCAGGTGAGCACGGTAATGATGAAAGTAATAATCAAAAATTATTACAAGCATTACAACCTATTCCTCAAGAAAAGCGTTCCGCATATTTTTATTGTGCTCTAGTTTTTATGCGTCATGAAAACGATCCTACTCCCATCATCTGTTTAGGCAAATGGAATGGCTTAATCTTAAATGAATTAAAAGGTAAAGGCGGTTTTGGTTATGATCCTTTATTTTATGTGCCAGAACTAAATTGTACTGCCGCTGAGCTGACTAAAGAACACAAAAGCCAAATTTCCCATAGAGGGCAAGCTCTTAAACAATTGATTAAAGAAATAAAAACTAAATATTAAAAATATTTAGTTTGTTGTAATATTGTTTATATTCCAAATTGCAAGTTTACGAATAAACGTTATATACTTACATGCATCAATTATATCGGAGTTGAAATTGTGATCCTACTGATAGTAAGTGGCCGTTCAGGTTCAGGAAAATCGATTGCATTACGTGCGTTAGAAGACATGGGTTTTTATTGTGTTGATAATATTCCTGTTGCTTTATTACCACAATTAGCTGATTCACTCAAAAATAATAAAACCCCTGTTGCTGTGAGTATTGATATCCGTAATTTACCAATCAATTTTGATTTTGATAAAGATATATTTCAACGTTTACCTCAATCTGTTTCGCCTGAGATAATTTTTTTTGATTGTGGCCGTAATACGCTTATCCGTCGTTATAGTGAAACAAGACGAATTCACCCATTGGCTAATCAGCAATTTTCCCTTGAAGAAGCCATCGATCAAGAAGAAAAGTATTTAGAACCCTTAAAATCTCATGCTAGTTTAATGATTAATACTGATAATCTTTCCGTGCATGAATTATCAGATATTTTACGATCTCGTATTTTAGGCAAAAAAGAGCGTGAACTCACCATGATTTTTGAATCATTTGGTTTTAAGCATGGTTTACCGGTGGATGCAGATTTTGTCTTTGATGTTCGTTTTTTACCGAATCCACACTGGGATGTATCGTTAAGACCACTAACAGGATTAGATGATCCGGTCAAAAACTATCTATTAAAACATGATGAAGTGACCAATTTTATTTATCAAACTGCAGATTATTTAAAAAATTGGTTACCAATGTTAGAGAAAAACAATCGAAGTTATTTAACTATTGCAATTGGTTGCACAGGTGGTCAACACCGTTCCGTGTTCATTGCTGACCAGTTAGCTGATATTTTTCGAGCTCAAAATAAACAAGTCCAAGTCCGTCACCGTACTTTAGAGAAGAAGTAATTATTGCTGAATTATTGATAAATAATAGATTTCATAACCTATTTTTTCAAATATTTTGTATATATCTTTGAAGGTTAATGTTGGTTTTTCGGGTAAGGATTCTGGATGAATTAATTGACTAAGTTTAACAAGTTGTATATCTGAAGGTAATTCGGACAGCTTTTTTGTTAAGACGTTCACCGTTTGTGGATAAGGATGACCAATAACAATTGCTTGCCCCTTTTTTCGGGCTAATTCAATAGCAATATCAAATTGGTAAGCAATGGCATTTTCATTCTGTTTATCATCAAGAAAAACATCTCGTACAAGAACAGGTATATTATAGTTTTGAGCCGCATTAATTACCTGCGTTTTACCTATTGTTTTGCTGTCTAAATAGAAGAATGAATAATGGCTAAGTGCTTTCATAACATGCTCCATACCTTTAAGGTCAGATGTCATTAAACTTCCCATATGATTATTCACGCCAATTGCATAAGGTACGCGCTCAACAGCATTGGCAATAATTTGATTAACTTCTTCTTCCCCCATATAAGGAAATAGTGTCTCTTTTTCTAATGGTTGTTTAGATAATGGTGCCATGGGTAAGTGAATAATCACCTCATTACCTTGTTTGTTTGCTAAGGTAGACATCTGTTTGGCATGGGGTGAATAAGGCAAGACTGCAATCGTAATATTAGGTGATAGTGAAATAATTTTTTGTTCATTTTGCTGACGATAACCGAAGTCATCAATAACAATAGCCAGTTGTGAAGCAAGTCCATTATTAATAGGGAATAATAACAGACTCATAAAAACTAAACTTACACAGCGTACAATCATTTTAACCATCCACTCGGATCTAGCGCTTTACCATCACGCCGAATTTCAAAATAAAGTCCGGGATTATTTTGACCACCACTCGAGCCAACAATTGCAATTGATTGACCGGTTTTAATTTTATCCCCAACTCCCACTAAAACACGCTGATTATATCCATATAAGCTCATGTCGCCTTTTCCGTGCTCCAAAACCACCATAAATCCATAGCCTTGTAGCCAACTGGCTAATAACACTCTTCCATCAGCAATTGCTTTGACTGTCACACCATTTTTCGCATTAATGACCATACCTTTCCAGTATAATTCGCCCTGTAATGCCTCACCAAATCGATGTGCCACACTCCCACTTACCGGCCAGTTAAATTGATGAGCCGGTTTGCCAATACCACTCACTCTTGCCATGAGTGATTGTTCATCTGAGCTCAATGTATAGTTATTATTTTTTTGTTTTTCTTCAATATTTTTAGCTTGCCTTGCTTCTTCTTCTGCAATACGTTGACTTTCTTTTTCTGCTTGAGCGATTTTTGCTTGCAATTTCGCTTCGTTTTCACGTAGTTGCGCTAATTTTTGTTGATTCTGTTGCATAGATGATTCAAGCGATACTATCGTTTTTTTACGATTTTGACGATTTTTTTCAAGCCTCAATTGTTCTTGCTTTTGTCTATTTTGTAATACTTTATGAGAGGACTCTTTTTTTTGCAAAGCTGCTTTTTTTTCACTTAATTGTAATTGGGTCTGTTTAAGTTCATTAATTAATTGCTCTCGAGCTTGGTTAATGTATCCGTAATACTGAATAATTCGTTCGTTACGTTCCCCCTTTTCCCCCGAAAATACCAGTTCTAATCCGCTATTTTTCCCAATTTTAAATGCACCTATCAATTGTTTAGCTAACACTGCTCGTTGCTGTGTTTGCTTATTAACCAGCTCATCTATCTGGTCAATCATTATATGAATTTCTTGATTAAGTTTTTTTAACGATAAATCATTTTTTTCAATTGAGGTCAACAAAATTGCTATTTCGGTTTCTTGCTGTTTAAGGTCTTTGACTAATTGAGTGCGTTGTTTATTTTGTTCTGCTATTCGATTTTCTTGTTCTTCAATTGAACGACGCAAAGACTCTAGCCTCTGAGTATCATCAGCGTGCAAAAAACTAACATTGATTAATGTTATAAAAATAATCACAACAATTTTTTGATAAATAGACATGGTGTTTTATTTTAGATTTATTACCAAGCAATAATGATAATGTCACTATACCGACAAATAGGTAAAGATGCAAAATGTAAACCACATTAAGATAGTTAAGTAATATATTATGATATGAAGCGATTAGACATTTCACAAGCACTCATAAAAAGTATAAAATACAGCACTGTTTTAAATATCGAAAAAATCAATTCAACCATAAAGACAACATCATGCAAAAGTTTAATGTCAAAACCTTTCAAGGTTTAATACTTACGTTACAAGATTACTGGGCTAATCAAGGTTGT
Organism: Gilliamella sp. B3801; assembly: GCF_026536645.1. Taxonomy (NCBI): domain Bacteria; kingdom Pseudomonadati; phylum Pseudomonadota; class Gammaproteobacteria; order Orbales; family Orbaceae; genus Gilliamella; species Gilliamella sp. B3801. The sequence continues at coordinate 37,394 of NZ_JAFNNR010000014.1, read as the reverse complement.
ACAGTGATTCAACCCTTAGATATGGAAGTGGGTGCAGGTACATCACATCCAATGACCTGTTTACGTGCGCTTGGACCTGAGCCAATTAATGCTGCTTATGTTCAGCCTTCTCGTCGCCCTACTGATGGTCGTTATGGTGAAAATCCAAATAGGCTACAACATTATTATCAATTCCAAGTTATTTTAAAACCTTCACCCGATAATATCCAAGAACTTTATTTAGGTTCGTTAAAGGAGCTTGGTCTAGATCCGACAATCAATGATATTCGCTTTGTTGAAGACAATTGGGAAAACCCAACCTTAGGTGCCTGGGGGCTTGGCTGGGAAGTGTGGTTAAATGGTATGGAAGTAACCCAATTTACTTATTTTCAACAAGTCGGTGGACTTGAATGTAAGCCAGTAACAGGTGAAATAACGTATGGTTTGGAACGACTAGCCATGTATATTCAAGGCGTTGATAGTGTTTACGATTTGATTTGGAGTGATGGAGCATTCGGTAAAACGACTTATGGCGATGTTTTCCATCAAAACGAAGTTGAACAATCAACTTATAATTTTGAATATGCGAATACTGACTTCTTATTTTACTGTTTTGAACAACACGAAAAAGAAGCAAAATTTTTGCTTGAGTTAGAAAAGCCACTTCCTTTACCAGCTTATGAACGTATTTTAAAGGCCGCTCACTGTTTTAATTTACTTGATGCCCGTAAAGCCATTTCGGTTACAGAGCGACAACGCTATATATTACGTATTCGAACATTAACTAAAATGGTTGCTGAAGCCTATTATGCATCACGTGAAGCGCTCGGTTTCCCTATGTGCCAAAATTCACCTTCAAGCGAAAGTGCATCATCTAAGTAGGAATATATATTATGCAAAAAACATTTTTAGTGGAAATTGGTACAGAAGAGTTACCACCAAAATCGCTCCGCACTTTGGCTGAAAGTTTTGCGGCTAATTTTATCGAACAACTGGATAATGCAAATTTAGAACATGGTGAAGTCCTTTGGTATGCATCACCAAGACGTTTAGCATTAAAAGTATTAAATCTAAATGATACTCAACCTGATAGCCAAATAGTTAAACGAGGCCCCGCAGTAAGTGCAGCATTCGATCAAGCAGGAAATCCAACGAAAGCCGCAGAAGGTTGGGCTCGTGGTTGTGGTATTACGGTTGATCAAGCAGAACGAATACAAACAGATAAAGGGGAATGGCTTTCTTATACACAAAATCAAAAAGGACAGCCTGTTGTCAATTTGTTATGTGATATGGTTAAAAATGCTTTAAACAAATTACCAATACCAAAACCAATGCGCTGGGCAGCCCGTCAAGTTGAATTTATTCGCCCAAGCCATACTGTGACGATGTTATATGGTGATGAACTGGTACCCGGTACTATTTTAGACATTGATTCCGCACGGGTGATCCGTGGACACCGTTTTATGGGGGAACAGGAGTTTACTATCGATAATGCCGATCAATATCCTGAAATTTTAGAACAACGCGGTAAAGTTATTGCTGATTATGATAAACGTAAATTAATTATCCAACAACAAGCAGAAGCCGCAGCGGCAAAACTTAATGGTAAAGCGGATTTAACAGACAGTTTATTAGAAGAAGTCTCTTCATTGGTTGAGTGGCCTGTTGTTTTAACAGCAAAATTTGAAGAACGTTTTTTAGACGTCCCTGCCGAATCACTTGTTTATACTATGAAAGGCGATCAAAAATACTTCCCTGTTTATGATAAACAAGGAAAATTGCTACCGAATTTTATTTTTGTTGCTAATATTGAGTCAAAAGATCCGCAAGTGGTCATTGCTGGTAATGAAAAAGTGGTTCGTCCACGTTTAGCCGATGCTGAGTTTTTCTATAAAACAGATTTAAAACAGCGTTTAGAAGATCGCTTACCTCGCCTTGAAACGGTATTATTTCAACAACAGTTGGGTACTGTAAAAGATAAAGCATTACGTATTGAATCATTGTCAGGTTTCATTGCTGAGCAAATTGGTGCAAATGTAGCGCAAGCAAAACGTGCAGGCAAATTGACTAAATGCGATTTAGTCACGAACACTGTTTTCGAGTTTCCTGAAACGCAAGGGATTATGGGACGTTATTTAGCCCTTAAAGATGGTGAAAGTGTTGAAGTCGCCACCGCCATAGAAGAACAGTATAAACCTCGTTTTGCCGGTGATGAGTTGCCAAGTACAGCTGTTTCTTGCGCTGTTTCAATCGCTGAAAAAATGGATACTTTAGCGGGTATTTTTGGTATTGGGCAACATCCTAAAGGCGACAAAGACCCCTTTGCATTGCGACGTGCGGCTATTGGTGTGCTAAGAATCATTGTGGAAAAAAACTTACCGTTAGATCTTATTGCATTATCTGAATTTGCCACTTCACTATATGGTGATAAATTAAACAATAAAAATGTTGTAACCGATATTGTTAGTTTTATGCAAGGCCGTTTTCGAGCTTGGTATCAAGAACTTGGTTTCACCATTGATACTATTCAAGCCGTATTGGCTCTTAATCCTACCAAACCAGCCGATTTTGATGCGCGTGTAAAAGCCGTAACACATTTTAGAACACTGCCAGAAGCATCATCATTAGCTGAAGCAAATAAACGAGTATCGAATATATTGTCTAAAGCAGAACTATCAATTCCTGATAGTGTTAATGCTTCATTGCTTGAAGCCGGTGCAGAAGGAGAGTTAGCAAAACATGTTGCGGTGTTAATGGATAAATTAGCGCCATATTTTAATCAAGGACGGTATCAAGATGCCCTCGTTGAGTTATCTACGCTTAAAGCACCCGTTGATGAATTTTTTGCTTCAGTTATGGTCATGGTTAATGATGAAAAAATAAAACTTAATCGTTTATCATTATTGAAAAAACTACAAAGTTTATTTTTAAAAGTTGCAGATATCTCATTATTACAATCATAATAAATATATACCAACACTTGTGGTAGCCTTTTTTGGTTACCACTTAATGACTTAGAGCTAAAAAATGCAAACCGAATTATCCTTTTCTCGATTGTTAAATGAAACAATTAATTTTATTAGAAATCGTTTTCAGCCAATCATTATCATCTGTTTTTTAATCAGTGCCACTACCACACCAATTTTAAATAATTTATTTGATAAACAACTTTTTCAGCAATTATCTAACCAATCTCTCTATGCCGTGTTATTGCAATTATTAAAACCAGCAATGATTTATATGGTGATAAATTTTATGACACAGGCGATTATACTTGCTGTGATATATAATTATTCAATCAGCAATAAATTTAATTTCAATTTAATATTGTCCCGTTTGTTACCAAACATATTAAATTTAATCGGTTTAAATTTAGTTTGTGCATGTTTAATCGTTACTGGGTTAATATTTATGTTATTAATATGCTCAGTTTTGAATCTGATTTTACCCATCCAAATCATGAATCTTTTAATTTTAACGGTCACGATTGTTGTTATGATTGTTATATCGATAGTTTATTTCCAATTCAATAGTTTAATTATTGAACCTTCAACAAAAGATTTTTTCCAAAAATTTATAGACTGTTTTACACACACGCTAATGTATTGGCGATTAACCTTACCAATGTTTTTAATCTACTTTTTAGCTATATTTTTATTGTCACATTGGGCAATTTCAATTACATCGCTGATGATAAATATTATCTATTCAACAATAATAATATTTGCAAATATCTTTATGATATGTTTCCTTTATCGTCTCAATATGCTATTAAAAAACCAGCATAAAACCCAGTAAAAAACAAAGCAAAATATCAATTAATTATTTAAAATTATCCACTATTCTTTTTAATCACTCTATAAAAAAATTTATAGAGTGATTAAAATTAAATGATACCCTATCATTTTGAATTACAGGGGATATTGATATGACACCAGCAATTAACCAACTAAAAAAATTAAAAATTCAATTTAAAATTCATCAATATGAACACGACCCTAATACAACTAATTACGGTCAAGAAGCTGTCAATAAACTTGATCCAACATTAAATGTGATTGCCGATCAAATTTTTAAAACGCTTGTTGTAAGTTTAAACAACAATGACAAAACATTAGCTGTTTGCGTATTACCTGTTAATAAACATTTAGATCTTAAAAAAGTAGCAAAAGCATTTAACTGTAAAAAGATTGATTTAACTCATCCTAATATAGCTGAAAAAACGACAGGCTATTTGGTTGGAGGAATCAGTCCATTAGGTCAGAAAAAACGTCTACCCACATTAATTGATATTAGCGCAAATTATTTAAACACTATGCTGGTATCAGGCGGAAAAAGAGGATTAGAAATTGAAATGGCACCTAGTGATTTACTTACAGTATTAAATGCTAAATTTATAGAAATTACATCTTAGCTTAATTAAATAATATTAACTAACAAACACAGATTAAATGTAAGATAATTTAAACGCATTGTAATGCATTGATACGTTTTAATCATTTTTTTAAATAGAAAGGTCATGAAACGATGTTCCATGACCTAGCGTTATTAATTGTCAAAAAAACATTTTCGACAATTTAAAAAAACTATTTGATTGCTTCTTTAAGACTTTTACCTGATACGAAAGCAGGTACTTTGCTTGCAGCAATTTTGATTTCTTTACCGGTTTTAGGATTACGACCCGTGCGTGCTTTACGAGCATTAACTTTAAATGTACCGAAACCAACTAATTGTACTGGTTCGCCAGCTTTTAATGATTCAGTAATAGCTGCTAATGTAGCTTCTAACGCAGTTTTAGCTGCAACTTTAGTAATATCAGCTTTACTAGCAATTGCATCGACAAGTTCTGTTTTATTCATGGAAATATCCTTACATATTTATTTTATTGTTAAAGTTAACATAATAAAGAAAGTTAATTACATAACTTTCCAACTGTAAACAACATTTAGGTTACATTACTATTAAATGTAGTCTATATTGCTCTAATATAAAAGAAAAATTTATTAAAAAATAAAAAAATCATGGCTGGAACGCTTTAATTGCTTAAAAAAACACCAATATTACTCATTTGTGACGTTCGAATTTCTGCTTTTAGACCTTTTATTAAATCTTCCATTTCATTTTTTTCATCGCGTAATAATCGGAAAATTTCCCATTGCAAATCAAATTCATCAATTACACTAGGTAATTGCTGTTGTTCATCCTCTGAAAGTAAAATATTTTCTTTTGTCATCTCAAATTCAGCAATAGTTGTCGCTGATATACTACTTACTTTAGCGGTGTGTTCAGCAATATCACCACTTAAATACGAGTGTAACAACTCGCTAAGTGCCTGACATGCATCAATAGCAGGATAGACCATATAAGGGCTTTCATTAGTAAAAACAGGAATGATAGCTTCTAATTTTTCTAGCTGTAAATCAAAGTTTATTTTCACATCATAGACTAATAAGGATTCCCATATTAAATCAAGTATTTTTTTGTAATTTTTACTATCTTCTTGATTATCAACTTGTTTGCAGTAGTAAACAAAGTTAGGGTACATTCGTTCACACAAACAAACCATAAATAAACGTTGTTGCCATTCAGGCAATTTTTCCATTCTTAATTGAATTGGGTTTTTAATCATGATGAAACCTTTTTGATTGACGATGAACCGCGTCAATTAAATATTGTACATGTTCTAGCGGAATATCTTGATGAATACCATGTCCTAAATTAAAAACATGCCCATTATGATAGCCAAATTCCGATAACACAGCATCTACATTCGCTTCGATTATTTGTTTATCAGCATATAATACTGAAGGATCAAGATTACCTTGTACCGCTATTTGTCCTTTTTGTGGCACGTTACTTAGATCAACTGTCCAATCAACACCTATCGCATCACATCCCGAGTTTATAATATTTTCTAGCCATAATCCGCCACCTTTAGTAAATAAGGTTACAGGTACATAAGAAGTGATATTTTGACTCTTTTTACCTAGTTTTAATTGCGATAGGATTAATTTCATATAATCTAATGAAAACGTTTGATAGCTTTGATGACTCAGCACCCCGCCCCAAGTATCAAATATCATTATCGACTGCGCACCAGCTTCAATTTGGGCATTTAAATATATAGCGACACTGTTAGCCAGTTTTTCAAGTAATAGGTGCAGTGCCTTAGGATCACTATACAGCATTTTTTTTATTTTAGTAAAAGCTTTACTACTACCACCTTCAATCATATAGGTAGCGAGTGTCCATGGACTACCCGAAAATCCAATTAATGGTACTGTTCCGTCGAGTTCTTTTTTGGTTAGCCGAATAGCATCCATCACATATCTCAATGATTGCTCTGGATCAGGAATGGGGAGTTGCTGAATATCAGATAGACACTGAATTGATTGCTTAAATTTTGGGCCTTCTCCTGTTTCAAAATACAAACCAAGCCCCATTGCATCAGGAATAGTTAATATATCAGAAAAAATAATGGCGGCATCAAGATCAAATCTTTTCAGTGGCTGCAAAGTCACTTCACAAGCTAAATCGGGAGTTTGACACATCGTCATAAAATCCCCTGCTTTAGCTCTTAAATCACGATATTCAGGTAAATAACGCCCAGCTTGGCGCATCATCCACACAGGCGTGTAATCAACAGGTAAACACTGTAAAGCTCGTAAATAACGATCATTTTTTAGTTGATACATAGCATCGACTCTTTTAGTTGTTATGACAATTGATCCAAACGTTTAAAGTTAACATCTTATTTTAGCATTTTATATGCTTATATAATCGATTATTTATGAGGTTGAGAAAGCACATTTTGTGCATAACGGATCAATGTTTCAGAAATATTTTGCATCACACTACTTTCAGGGGCAAATCGATGCCAATAAAGCATTCGTCTTTGATAAAGACCTTCTGTCAAATTGACAAGTTCTCCCGTTTTCAACTCTTGTTCAACTTGAAGTTTTGGTAACATACAACAAGCCGAACCTTGTTTGGCTAGCTGAACAAATGCTTCAGAAGAACTGGTTATATGACAGACGACACTTCCTGGCGTAAGATTAAAATTCTCTTGTAAAAAAGCTTGATGCATATCATCTAAATGATCAAAAGCTACCGCTGGTGCTTTTAACAAGGAAGAACGGGTAACCCCATTAGGAAAATATTTTTTAGCAAAATCTGGCGACGCAACAAAAATATAGTCTAAGGCGCCTAACATATCTGACAAGCAACCCGGTAATGGATTGGCTTGAATACTGATTGCGGCCACAACCGTACCAAGTCGCAATAATTCTAATGTATGCTCTTCATCTTTAACTTGGATATCAAAACGTAAAATATTTTTATCTAACACGGGTTTTAACGCAGGTAAAAGCCAGGTTGCGAGTGAATCCGCGTTGATTGCAATCGATAACGACAATGGTGTCGGATTTTGATCGTTATCGCCTAACCATTGTTGTTCGAGTAATTCTACTTGATGCAATAAACCTAAAAGATGTTCCCCTTGCTTGGTCGCTTTGGGCGGAATGGTTCTGACTAAAAGCTGCTGACCAAAAAAACTTTCAAGTTGCTTGATGCGTTGTGAAACCGCCGGTTGTGTAATACACAATTTATCGGCTGCTCTTTCAAAACCTCGCTCTTTTATTACTGCATCTAATGCTTGTAATGCTCTATAATCTGGACGCTTCATAATCTCTTTACGAATAATGGGATCTTTGCTTGAATACTCAAACCTTTTAGAACCGGCTAATTTTTTAAATAGATCTAAAACTTAATATATTTTATTAAAATACTAATGATTTTTGCTTTCCAAACGGTTACTATGCCATATCTTCAGTAATTTTGCTTTCAAAATTTTATTTTTTTGAATAAAAATTATTTAAAACTACGGTGATATTATGACGCAAGATGAATTAAAAAAAGCGGTCGGCTGGTCTGCTTTAAAGTTTGTAAAACCCAACTCATTAGTCGGAGTTGGAACAGGGTCAACAGCCGCACATTTTATTGATGCTTTAGCAACGATTAAAAGTCAAATTAAAGGAACGGTTTCAAGTTCAGAAGCTTCCACCCAAAAACTACTCAGCTATGGTATCCCCGTACTTGATTGTAATGAAGTCGATAGTTTGGATGTTTATGTTGATGGCGCAGATGAAATTAATTATCAGATGCAGATGATAAAAGGTGGAGGAGCTGCACTCACGCGCGAAAAAATTGTTTCAGCATTGGCTAAACAGTTTATTTGTATTGTTGATGAATCAAAAGTTGTCAATGTATTAGGTAAATTTCCTTTACCCATTGAAGTCATACCAATGGCTAGATCATACGTTGCACGTGAGTTATTTAAACTGGGTGGAAAACCCGTTTATCGTCAGGGCGTTGTAACTGATAATGGCAATGTTATTTTAGACATTCATGATTTAGTCATCACAAACCCAATTGAATTAGAAAATTGTATTAATAATATTCCAGGTGTCGTCACAGTTGGTTTGTTTGCTAACCGAGGTGCAAACATTGCATTAGTCGGTTCAAGTTCAGGTGTCAAAGAGTTAACATTAAACCGTTGTTCAAATTAAATTGAGTGTTATTATTAAAGTTTTACGCATTGATGTGGTATATGGAAAGAGAGGAAAAGATGGTTGTTCAGGCTTTAACTAAAGATGAAAATAAGTTTTTATTACTTGAAGGTGTTCACCCTAGTGCCATTGAGGTACTCAAATCCGCAGGTTTTACAAATATAGAATATCTTAAAAGCGCCTTATCCCCTACCGAACTTAAAACAGCCTTAAAAGATGTCCGCTTCATAGGAATTCGCTCAAGAACTCATTTAACCGAAGATATTATTAATTCAGCACCTAAATTAGCCGGTATTGGTTGTTTTTGTATAGGCACGAATCAAGTTGATCTCGATGCTGCAACTGTTAAAGGTATTCCTGTTTTTAACGCTCCATTTTCGAATACGCGATCTGTTGCTGAACTTGTTTTAGCCGAAGCCATATTATTACTTCGACGAGTACCAGAAGCCAATGCTCAAGCTCATCAAGGTAAATGGAATAAAATAGCGACGGGATCTCATGAAGCTAGAGGTAAAAATCTAGGTATTATTGGCTATGGTCACATAGGTAGCCAATTAAGTATATTGGCTGAATCATTGGGAATGAATGTCTATTTTTATGATATTGAAACAAAATTACCTTTAGGCAATGCAAAACAGGTAGCAAGCATGAATGAATTACTCGCAATGAGTGATATTGTCAGTATGCATGTCCCTGAAAACCCAACCACAATCAGAATGATCAGCAAAAATGAGATCGATCAAATGAAATCAGGTGCGATATTAATTAATGCATCACGCGGTAAAGTTATCGATCTTGATGCATTAACTGATGCTTTAAAAGCCAATAAAATTAGTGGTGCCGCCATTGATGTATTTCCGACCGAACCAGCAAGTAATAATGATCCATTTGAATCGCCATTATGTGAATTCGATAATGTCATTATCACTCCGCATATTGGTGGTTCTACCAGCGAAGCTCAAGAAAACATTGGTATCGAAGTGGCGACTAAATTGGCTAAATATTCCGACACAGGTGCGACCCTGTCAGCTGTTAATTTTCCTGAAGCTTCTTTACCTATTCCGGCTAAAGGATCGAGTCGATTTATCAATATTCACCATAATCAACCCGGTGTATTAACCGCAATCAATACTTTGTTTGCAGAACAAGGTTTAAATATTTCGGCTCAATACCTACAAACGGATCCTAAAATTGGCTATGTAGTTATTGATATCGATAGGGTTGAACAAAGTAAAGCTGAAGAGTTATTAATTAAACTCAAAAATGTCGCAGGGACTATCAGAGCAAGATTACTATTTTAACTAAAGAAAATTATCAATTAAAGGGTTATTGATCATGGGTTTTGGTTTCTAACGTATCTCAATATATATTGAGATTACGTAAGAAGCCAAATACTCCAGAAATTTAATTCCACATTCAATCAAACTTTAGTATTAATCTATTTATCAACTACTTTAACTTTAATAACATTGATACCCCGTTGTATCAAAGCATCATAATATTTATCATCTAAATGATCATCAGTGATGATAGTATCCACTGCATCTAAATCACAAACAACATTTGGGCTTCGTCGTCCAAACTTTGAAGAATCCGCTAATAAAATCAGTTTGGCAGCAGCTTTACTCATTGCCACACTACCGTGATAACTTTCATTAAAAGTGGTTACCCCACCAACCAAATCCACGCCATCAGCACCCATAAACAGTTTATCAAATGAATAGGATTCAAATGCTGCAATAGCTGAAGCATTATTACTATGAAACGAAGCGGATTTACGACGAAATGTGCCACCTGTTAATATAATATTTTGGTCATTATCATTAGCAACGAGCTCATTCACCATATGTAAGCTGTTGGTCATGATAGTTAAATTATTGAATTGAGCTAGCATAGGAATCATTTGTGCAACGGTACTTCCTGCATCAAAAATAACAGAATCCCCGTCATGAATAAGTGTTGCCGCTTCCTGTGCTATTGCTTTTTTTTGTGCCGTATTAATATAAGTTTTGTGATCAATCGCACGGTCACCAATTTCGCGATTTAACATTGCACCACCATAAGTCCGTAGTACAAGCCCACTTTCATAGAGTTGAGTAAGATCTTTTCGAATAGTGGTACCCGTCGTTTGAAAATGGGTAGCTAGCTCATCAACACTCACTTGCCCATTTTTTTGCAGATATTCTAAGATTGCAGTTTGTCGTTGCCTTACTTTCATGATTGGAGTCCATTATTACTGTTCAATAACAGAATTAATTTATTGTATAAAATATTATACTTCATCATGAAAGAAAATACTTTTCAAAATAAAAGATAGGGATTATTTGTTTGCTTTTAATGCAAGAATCAAGGCGCTTTGTGACGCAAAATCATTGGGGAAAATGGTTTCAGGCATAATATCGGTAATATTTAGTCCCAATAATTGTGGTATTGGTTTTGGCAATGCAAAAACGGTCACTCCTTTCATCCATACTGAATCAATCACTTTTTTATCGTGATCTAATGATAGCGCGATTAAAACTTTCGGTTTAAAACGTTGAGTTTGGCTACAACCAATACCTAAGTAAGTGCCTTTCTTCATCGATAAAAATGCTCGATTAAAACGACGAATTTGAAACCAGCCAAGTATTATCTGTATACTCCAAGCAATTAGAGCCAATAAGGCTAACGTTGATGTCGTATCCATTATTATCTCCTTTTTACCAGACCAGAAAAGAGATGTGCGAAAGGCATCGCTATACCTTCGCACCAAATTGAGTTAAAACATAACTTGTCCACCCGTAATATTAATTGATTGTCCTGTACAATATGATGCTTTATCGCTTGCATAAAATAACAATACGTTAAGCACATCTTGATAATCACAACCTCGTTTAAGTGGCACTTTATCAATATAAACTTGTTCAACTTGGTTTTCTGGTATACCAAGTTTTTTAGCATATTGTGGAATCAAGGATTGAAACATTGGCGATTTTAATAAGTTACCCAGCATCAATGAATTAACCGTAATTCCGTAGTCAGCAAGATCGAGTGCTAAAGATTGCGTTAATCCAACGCCACCAAATTTTGCGGCGCTATACCCTGAATTGTGTTTGCTACCAACTTTGCCCGATTTAGAGTTAATTTGTATAATTCGACCGGCAGTTTTATATTTAATCATTAAATTAGCAAATTCACGTGCACATAAAAAATAACCGGTAAGATTAACATTGACGGATAATTGAAAGTCTTTCAATACAAAATGAGTAATGGGTGCAGCTTTAGCAACACCGGCACTGTAAACCATTAAATCCATTCTTTTAAATGTATTATCAACTTCTTGTGCTAGCTGTCGCACGCTCTCCTCATTTGTTGCATCGACCCCAAAACCTTTTGCTGTTCCTACCCCATATTTTTTATTTATTACTTCAGCAACTTTATTTGCATTATCAAAATTTAAATCTGCAACGGCAATTTTATACCCAGCATCAGCAATACCTTCAGATAAAAAAGCCCCTAAGGTTTGTCCACCACCTATAATGACTGCTACTTGTTTCATTTTCTGTTCCTTAAATAGTTAAAATTATAATTTCATCATCGATATTAAGTTGATTAGGTATTTCACCAGTAACATGCACTGACCCCGGTAATTCAGCTTCACGATTCCCATCAAATCTTAATGTGAGATGACCTAACTCTTTAAAATTGGTTGTGGCGACTTCCCCAACCGAAGTTATACGATAAGTGTGCTTGCCTAATTGAATGCATTGCCCTATTTCAAGATTCTGCCTTAACTCGTCATGACTATGTATAAAGCAATAATCGGCTAAATCAGACGGTGCACCTTCTTTAAACAGGATTAGCATGCCATCTGCCAACGCTTCTTTGGCAAAGTCACCAATTTGTTTAACTTTTGAATGGTAGATAACTTTTGACATCTTTGACCTTCTCTATTCGTTTGCTTATTGATAAATAAATAACGACACTGCCCACGCAATTAAAACCGTTGGCGCGCCAGTTAAGAAACGACTGACTAAAACAGCGGGAACCCCAACACGCACGGTATCTTGTTTCGCTTCGGCAAGAGACAAACCGACAGGAATGAAATCACAAGCAGCTTGAGCATTAATGGCAAACAAAGCAGGTAAAGCTAAGTGTGGCGGAATATTACCAAGACCAATTTGAACACCAACTAACGTCCCGATGACTTGTGCAATAACCGCACCGGGTCCTAAAAATGGCGAAAGTAATGGAAAAGAACAAATAAGCGCTAGAATAACCAGACCAAGTGGATTATCAGCTAATGGAACTAAGCCATGAGCTATTAAATCACCTAATCCTGAGGCAATAATAATACCAATTAAGGCCGATACAAATGCCATAAACGGTAAAATAGTTTTAAGTACAGTTTCAATCGTATCTCGACCAGCTTGAAAGAATACGGCAACACCTGATCCCATACCGATACCGATTTTTGCTAATAAACCATCGCTTTGTTCGGTAATTTTTTTACTACTGTCATACTCTTTAAAATTATTTGTGTGCACTTTTTGATGTGAATTGTTTGTAACAGATGCTTTCTGGATGTCACTATCTATCTCTTTTTCAATCACACTAATATTATTGGATTTTACGGCTGAGACATAAATATCTTCCAAAATATATTGGGCAAGCGGCCCTGATTTACCTGTCGCATGAATATTAATTGTAGGCACTCTATTTTTAGGATAGATACCACATCTTAATGTGCCACCACAATCAATGACAGCAACCCCAATTTCATCCTTAGGCGGTTCCCCTTCTTTAAAACCATCAATAGCTTGCCAACCCGTTAATTTTTCTAAAGTATCAACAATTGCTGGTCGGGTACCTGCTGCAATGTATACAATTTTTTTACCCGCTATAATTGGCAGCTCTAAAGGTCCACCCCAACCGGCTTCACCTTTTTCAATTCGAATAAATTTCATCATGTTCATTTCCTTGTTTATTCCTTTTAGTTATAGATGTACCTTTCGATCTAATTTAATGCCCATTTTTTTTTCAAAAATAGCAGTACAAAAATCAGTAATCCAACCTCTAAAAAAGTTGGTGAATAAGCCAACTAAAAAATAACTTACAGCCAATGGTCCTAAAGGAAGGTTTAAGGTTGTTAATCCGGCCGCGATACCTAAATAAACAAAAAGTTCACCGGGATTAACATGAGGAAATAGCCCATTCATTGAATGGCAGCTGTAAGATGATGCCGCATAATAACTAGGTTTATAAAACTCGGGCATAAAACGCCCTAGGCTAAGCGTCATCGGATTACAAAAAACAAATGTGCCTATTAAAGGTAACAATAAATATCGTGAAATAGGATTGCCTGCACAAGCTTGCGCTAAGCGCTCAATACGGTCTTGCCCAATGAATTTGATTACGGCATTCATAACCACTAACAGTGAAATTAACAGTGGTAATATTCCCGTAACCATACCGACAAACACTTTTCCACCTTCTTGAAATAAGCCGATAAACCATTCGGCTCCATATGAAATTGTATCAATCATAATTTCTCCTCATTAATTAAACTTCAAACAAAGAGTATCAATTTCAAAAACACAAAACTTTTAACTATGTCACAATTTGAAATAAATTCTTTTATTGTGAAAGAATTTATTTCAAATAATGCTTTATTTAGAATAAAAATAAGAATCATAGACTGCTGAAATAGCAGTAATAGTTAAAAATAGCTCATTTTGATTGGACTTTAGTTAAGACTTGGCGTAATTTGGTATAGGAAAGTTAAGCAATTTTTACAATTCACCTATAGGAGAATATTAGATGGCTAAAAGTACTACTTCCAAAAAAACGACTACAAAAAAACCGTTATCTGCCAAAAGTACAGCTACTGCAAAAAGACTACAACAATCTGCAATTTTATTTCCAACTGATTTAGGTCAAAAAGCGTCTAAAGATATCTCTGGAGCAATGAATTCTGTGTTAGCCGATGTCTTTGCTTTGTATTTAAAAACTAAAAACTTCCATTGGCATGTCAGTGGTCCACATTTTCGTGATTACCATTTAATGTTAGACGATCATGGAGATCAACTATTTGCAATGACTGATCCGATTGCTGAACGTGTACGTAAATTGGGCGGAACAACGTTACGTTCAATTAGTCACATCTCTAAATTACAAAGTATTTCTGATAATAATGCAGATTTTGTTGAGCCGTCTGATATGCTTGCTGAACTTTGTCAAGATAATATTAGATTAACAGAACGAATGCGTGTTGCTCATGATATTTGTGATAAATACAATGATTCAGCAACAGCAAGCTTAATTGAAGAATGGATTGACCAATCTGAAAGACGAGCTTGGTTCCTATTTGAAACAGGACGTAAATTAGATTCATCAGGACATTAAAACACCGTAATGATCTGTAATTATCTTAAATAAGAGACACTCATGGTGTCTCTTTATTTTCAATTTAAGGGGACCCAAAATGAGTAAAAAAATTGCAGTACTCGTTGGTAGTTTACGTAAAGGTTCATATAATTTAAAAGTAGCTAAAATCCTTAAAGAAATTGCCCCTTCTTCACTTTCCTTATATTTAATCGAAATTGGCGATCTTCCCTTTTATAATGAAGATATTGATACCGATACCCCACCAGCATCTTACACTTTATTTCGCAACGAAATAGCGGATTGCCGAGGCGTGATTTTTGTCACACCTGAATATAACCGAGGTTTACCTGCTGTAATCAAAAATGCAATTGATGTCGGCTCACGTCCTTATGGTAAAAATGTCTGGGCAAAAAAACCAGCGGCAGTAATTTCGGTATCACAAGGTGCAATTGGCGGTTTTGGCGCTAATCATCAACTACGTCAGTCACTAGTTTTTCTTGATATGCCAACTTTACAACAGCCTGAAGCTTATATTGGTGGTATCAGTGCCGCTTTCGATGCGAATGGTAATATTGCAGAAAAAACCCGAGAATTTCTTTCATCAATTATTCAAGCTTACGCAGTATGGGTTGAAAAATTAAGCTAATCCTTTATTATTTTAGCTATGTACATATTTATTAGATAGTATCGTTTCGAGATGGCAATATTTTTTCCAAGCAGTGAACAAGAGTTATTAGATCGAGCAAAACTTGTTGCTGGATATACATTTGGTGAAATTGCTCAATATTTAGGTATGCCAATTCCTGACAATTTGACTAAACAAAAAGGATGGGTTGGCAATCTTATTGAAACGTTTTTAGGGGCTAATGCGGGTAGTAAAGCTGAACGGGACTTTATTAATCTGGGCATCGAACTAAAAACAATTCCAATTGATATGCATGGAAAACCATTAGAAACGACCTTTGTCAGTGTCGCACCATTAATGGCAAATCATGGGGTAATTTGGGAAACAAGTCATGTGAGATATAAATTATCTAAAGTACTTTGGATCCCAATCGAAGGGGAAAGATCTATCCCACTTGCCAATCGTAAAGTTGGTAGTCCTATTTTATGGATACCCTCAAAAGAACAAGAACAGCAACTCAAACAAGATTGGCAAGAACTGATGGATATGATTGCATTAGGTCATGTTGAAAAAATTACCGCGCATTATGGTACTTATTTACAAATAAGACCTAAAGCGGCAAACGGTAAAGCTTTAACCGAAGCGGTGGGAGAAAATGGTCAAACTATTTTAACACGTCCACGTGGCTTTTATCTTAAAAAAACATTCACCATGCAAATTTTACACAACGCTACTTACTAATACTATCATCCTGATTCTAAGAAAAGAATTCAGATAATATCAAGCATTAAAATTTTGGAGTTGCGTTGATAGTTATAAAGTTGCTTTTTTTTAATCGGTAAATCATCGACTTCTGCTGGGTTAAAGCCCTTTTCTCTAAACCAATGAATACTACGCGTTGTTAGCACAAAGATTTTATTAAGTCCTAAATTTTGCGCTCTACTTGCAACCGTGCTAATCAACAAATCACCTCTGGATGAATTGCGATAATCAGGATGAATAGCAACACATGCCATTTCACCCATTTTTTCTTCTTGATAGGGATAAAGCGCTGCACAACCGATAGTCATATTGTCACGCTCAATAATCGTAAATTTATCAATTTCCATTTCCAACTGCTCTCGTGAACGCTTAACTAAAATACCTTGTTCTTCTAACGGACGAATCAATTCTAAAATACCACCAATATCGTTAATGCTCGCTAAGCGAATTTGTTCAGAATGCTCTTTAGCAACTTGGGTACCAATACCATCACGTGAAAATAGTTCTTGTAAAATAGCACCATCAATTAGATAGCTAACTAAATGACTACGCCTAACGCCACTTCGACAGGCTTTTGAAGCAGCTTTCAAAAAGCGAGCTTCACTGGATAGATATTTACCTAATTGCTGTTTACAATTGACATAGTTGTCAGCATCGATTGGAAAAAGATCAGTAATAACTTTACCTTGCTCATCAAGCACACCTTGCTCAGCACAAAAGCTGATTAACTTATCAGCTTTGATTCGAATCGCCACTTCGGCAGCAACATCTTCTGAAGCTAAATTGAAGCTTTCTCCTGTCACCGATACACCAACCGGCCCTAATAGCACAATCGAACCACGATTAAGTTGCTCATCAATTGCCTCACTATTAATACGACGAATTTTACCTGTATGGCAATAATCAATTCCCTCGTCTATTCCTAAGGGTTGAGCAATAACAAAATTACCGCTGACAACATTAATATGAGCACCTTGTAATGGGGTATTATTCAAACTCATTGATAAACTGGCAGTAATATTCAGTTGTAACATGCCTGTTACTTGCTTAATAATATCCAAAGTAACGGCATCTGTAATTCGGGTGTTTTTGTGGTATTTCGGCTCAATATTGTGATTTTTAAGTGATTCATCAATTTGATTGCGTGCTCCATTGACAATAACCAATTTGATTCCAAGACTATACAGCAATCCAATATCACTAATAATACTTGAATAGTTATTACTTTTTAGCACAGCTCCTGTTAATAAAATAACAAAAGTTTTTCCATGATGAGCATTGATATAAGGTACAGAATGTCTTAATCCTTCAACTAACTCGGTTGTTCGCTCTTTCATTTTCGCAATCACCCAAATTGAATATTTATTCATATTTTTTGTATTTTTATTTATTTGCGAACAATAAGCAAGCAATATTTGATAAAATTTTGACAAGATAAAATCACAAGTTAAGTACCAAAAGAAAAACCTGTATTCAACAGTGTGTTGTTTATCAAAATTTTATTAAAAGTGGTAACAACAAACAAAATCAACGTATAAAAAAAGCATACCATTATTGTATGCTTTTTAAACTAAGAATAATTTTAAGTAATGCACTAAAAAACGAGTATTATTTATTCATCGTTTTTTGTCATAATTAATATCAACATCCCTTAAATTTTTATTAAATCGTTTATTTATTAATATTAAAGATCATGCGATAGCGCATTAATACGACAACCGCTAGTAATGTACCTAAACCTGCAATGATTGCATCACTTAACATGATATATCTTAAACCAAAATTTGTGGATATCCAGCCAATTAAAAAGGGAATGACTGTCGTTGCAACGCTCGATGAAGTGAAGAAAATGCCCAATACTTTACCCTTTCCTGATGGAAAAAATTCAGCCATGGTCGTTAATGCAAGTTGTAATACACCGCCTGCAGCTGTGAAACCAAGCACAAATCCTCCGACAATACACATTGTTGGTGTTGGATTGAGATACAATCCGATAAGCATTAACATAGATAACAGCGGATAGACAACCACAATATATACAGGTTTAATTAAACTTTTGACTAATATTGAAGTTAAAAAGACACTAGCAAGGGTACCTAGACCATACGAAGAGAATGCCTTAACCGCTCCTGCTGAATCCATACCAGCGACAGTTTGAGAGAAATCCTTTAAACATGAAGAAACCAAATAAAATGTTGCGGTAGAGGTAAAACCAATCACAATAAAACAGATACCTTCAATCCAAAAATTTGATTTATGTTTTAAAGTTGGCGCTTCTTCAGTAATCGTTTGTAAATCTTTTTCTTCTTGTTCTGGTGTGATTTTATGATTTGGGAATGGCATTTTCAGTACAACTAATGCATTTAATGCGAGAATAATACAACATAAGATAAATGACCAACCGTAATATCCTTCACTCGCCATAATAATACCCATAATGATAGGTAGTACCGATTGACCTGCGGCAATCGCTGCTTTAGTTAATATCGATGCAGAACCAGGCGATTTTGGAAAAGCTTCCATTAATGCAGGATAAGTACCGGCATCAAGTGTTGAATTAGCTATACCGCCTAACACTGCAAACATAAAGGCAATTTCAAAACTTGGGCTAACCAAAATACCAACTAAAAAACCAATATAAAATAATCCGCCTAACGCAATGAAAGGTTTTCGCCCATACTTATCGGATAACGTTCCCATAACAAATAGGACTAACAAGCGCCCCACGCCTAAGCCCATCATGACATCATAAACACTCTTTTTTGCCTTACCTATTAAGTCAGTTTGTTCAGGAGTAAGTGCATCTTGCGCAATATGAAATAAGTAAGCAATTTCAGGATTAAACTGAGCAGCTAAATAATCAATATTCAAACCAAGTATTATTGCCCCCATTCCATGCACAAAGTAGTTTATATATAAACAGATCGAAGTGCCTAAATATCTATTTTTCATTTATTATTTCCTGTATAAATTAATTTTCAAAACACTAAATTAAATTTTACTCATCATGTAAATAACATTGAGTTTTAAATTTTTTTCATATCTATCACTTTGTTAAAACGGAAATAGACAATCAGCGCTAATACCACACTAGTCAGCGCAATAACAAAATCGGTTAAAATGGCATAACGTACATCAATTTTCGCTAATTTAGGCACTATCAATGGAATAACAGTAAAAGAGAATCCGCTAAAAGTATACATACAACCAACGGCAATACCTTTACGTGTTGGAAATAATTGTTGCATGACAACTAACGTTAATTGAAGTACGCCACCTGCAGCAGTAAACCCCATTCCAATAGCAACAAAAAAACACATCTCCGAAGATATATTGAAATAGAAAAGAATGAGCACAAGAGCGGATAGAGCAGGAAGAATAATGATGCAATCTATTGGCTTTAAAAAATATTTGACTATAAATGCAGTAACAAACACAGAAATAATTGATGCTCCGCTATAATAGCTAATCAACTGGTTAGCTTCAAATTCATCCATATTCACACCTTGAACCGCTATGGTTGGCAACCATTGTGAAATGACCAAAAATGTTGCTGTGGTGGTAAACCCCATGATGATTAATAGCACACCTTCAATAGCAAATTTTGGGGTATCTTTAAAATAATTATCAGTTCCTTCACACCCCGTAATAGCAATCTTTTTAGAAGGAAATTGGGTTGGTGCAAGCAATATTCCATTGATTATTAAAAATGCAGCAAAAGAAAGAAATGCCCAACCATACCAGATATGATATTCACCAAAAAAGGTAACGATGAAAGGTAATATTAATGTTCCAATTGAAATGAACGCTTTAATCAATACACTAGCAGAACCTGCTGATCGAGGAAAACACTCAGTTAATGTAGGCATAGAGCCAGTATCTAAACATGAGTTTCCAGCCCCAATAGCAATAGCGAGACAAAAGGCGATATGAATGTCAGTGCAAAACGTCATACCTACAAAAAAGATTACATAACATGCCATACCTAAATAGATAAAAAGTTTACGACCAAATATATCTGACAAGATTCCACCAGCTAGCATCAAAGATATTTTTCCTATCCCAATACCAGACGCAACATAGCCAAGTTCAACAATATCGGTATTGAGTTGTTTTGAAAGATCATTTGAAAATTGCATGATTACGATTAAAGCAATACTTTGTATAATGTAATTTGCGTAAATAGAGCTGACAATCCCATAAGAATTGACCTTTCGATTATCCATTGGTAGTACTCCATAGCTAAAAATTAAAAATATAAAACTATAATTGCTTTCAATATACAATCATCAATCTGAATCTAAAAGAGATAAGTATAATTTTATTGCTAAACTTTAATGTTGGTCACATTTATTTATAGATTCTAATAAATTCATAAATAGAAAAATATAGTATTGATTAATATACGAACCAAAAAATAAATTTATTCTATAGTATTTTAATAATTTATTCTTTTTTTTTATAAAAAATGCCACATTGAATGTGGCACTTTGGAAGAAAGGAAGAAAATAGTATATTAATTCTGCAAAATTTGAAGAATTTCACTAAGAATTTGACTTTCATCTTGATCAACATTGATTACATGATGTGCTGCATCATGATATAAAGGTAATCTATCTGCTAATACTTTTTCCATTTCATCAACGATGGATAAGCCTGTTAAGGATGGTCTTTGGGCAACATTAGGATCTTTCATTAAGCGTGCGGCTAATGTTGCCGCAGGAGCAGATAAAAAGATCACTGTTCCATTTTGTTTCATGAAGTCACGATTATGTTCAGCTAATACCATCCCACCTCCAGTTGCGATAACACGTGACGATTTGGTCGTATCAATCAGGACTTGACTCTCTCTTGCTCTGAATCCTTCCCAACCTTCTTTTTCGACGATTTCTGCAACGGTTTTTTGGGTAGTTTCCAGTAAATGGCAATCTGTATCAACGAAAGAAAATGACAGCTTATTTGCAAGCATTTTTCCTATAGTTGTTTTACCTGCTGCTCTTGCACCAACTAAAAAAATTGTCTTATTCATATTGGATCCTTTCATATTTACAGATTGAAAAATATATCACTATGCTAGTGATTCACTTCAGCTTTTGCAACAATTTTTTTACATATTGTTTATCAAAACAAACGGCATTGATTTTTATAAATTTAATTTAATTTTTTATCAATTTTTTGTAAATAAAAATTTACACCCTTTATTCTGTTCACTTTATAAATTTATATTATCATCTATAATCTACTAACAAAGTTTTTCTAAACCACGAAAATAGAGTTCCGTTGCAATTGATTGATGTAAGCGCCACTGTATGACATCAAGATCTGGGTTTACCTTTTTAAATTCTTCAAATGTCATGAAATAACGAATAGTATTACTTCCTACTCTATCATTAATACTATTGATGATAATATTTACTTTATCAGTACGAAGTTTTTTTAGCGCTTTCATTGCATTAGCCACAAATTCCGGTACAGGCTCTATGCCTTTTTCCCAATCGTGCCAAGTTTTCGCATCAGTTTTACCAATATATTCGCTTGCTTCTGGCACTTTTAGCATAAGAAAACGGCGATAAGCTTGCAATTCTAGGTTAGTCATAATTACTCCTTCTAATAACAGACTAAATTTATACAATAGAATAAAAACCAATTAAAATCGAAAATTAGAATTTTTCAGCAAATTGTATAAATCGTTTATCAAACACATTTAATGATGCAAAATGGTTCAATGTATTGAATTTTTACTAAATACTTATTTTTCAGCTAAAGCATCTATAACAGCTTGTTTTGCCCGGTCAGATAAATCTTTTCCTGTCCAAATTTTGAATTGGGCATTCGCTTGACCGATAAACATTTCTCGTCCCGAAATTGATTCCCATCCCGCTTTTTCAGCTTCTTGTCTAAAACGAGTATGATATGGAGTATACACAATGTCATATGCAATACCTTTTCCTTTGAACCAAGAATATTCATAAGGTGTCTGATCTTCCAATTTACCTTTCATACCTAATGGCGTAGAATTGATAATAATTTGTGCTTCAACTTTATCACGGTCTTCCCAAGCAACCGTTTTTAAATTAAATTCTTTGGCAAGCTCTGACGGCAAATCTGTTACAATATCCGTTACAGTAATATCGGTATAACCTAGATCATGTAAGCCAACTACCGCAGCTCGAGCTGCACCGCCTGCGCCAAGTAATAGCACTTTTTTGTAGTGTGGCGGTAGCTGCTTTTCTTGAAGAGGTTGCATAAAACCAACAATATCTGTGTTATCACCACAAAGCTTATCACCATCCCAATAAACCAAATTTGCAGCACCTGCTTTTTTGACATGTTCAGTCACTTCATCTAAATAAGGAATAATAGCTTGCTTATGTGGAATTGTGACACACAATCCGCGAATATTTAATAATCTTACAGATTTAAAAAGAGTAGGAATATCTTCTGGTGGTGTTGAAAATGGAACCAAAACCGCTGGAATGCCATAATCTTGAAATGATGTGGTATGAATTAGTGGACTCAAACTATGTCCTAAAGGATAACCGATAATACCGTAAATACTATAAGGCGTGAACTGGCTCATGTAATCTCCTTGAAAGTTAGAAAATTAAACCGAATAAATAAATTCTGTCATTCATTGTATTAAAGCATATTTATTATAAAATTAAATCATTTTTTCAAAAATTATAGATACCCTTAATGATTTGTTTTATAACAATTTGTTTAATATATAGAATTTAAATTTGATGAGTAAAAGCAATGTTAAATTGTTTAGAAAATTCATCGATAATAAACTTTTTTATATTTTTTGATGAAAATTGATCATTGATAAGGTTTATCACATCACAAACCTTATCATTATTCTGATATGCCAAATCCCCTATGATAAATTCATGCTAGTTGATAAAATTTATCGACCAAAAATCGCATCATCACTGTGTTCAATTAAGAAATGATAAAACTTCTGCGCTGCCGGTAATAACGGTCTATTTTCCATTGTCGCAATAAATATATCTCTTTTTTGATAATTTTTGCTCATTGGTACTAATGTTACATTGAACTCTTCAGGTATATGTACTCTCGGCATAATACCGATACCATAATTAATCGATACTAATCCCATCATGGCGCTTTCTGTTTCAACATGACAAGCTATGTTCGGCTTGATGCCCGTTTTATTTAACATGTCATCGATCACACTTTTCATCCCACTTCGTTCTGTAAATAAAATAAGGGGTTCGTGAATTAAGTCTTTTAAATCAAGTTTTTTACGCTTAGATAAAGGATGATCATTAGAGATAATAAAAACTAATTCTTGTTTAGTTAACTTTTGAAAATGAACATCTGGTTCATCTTGTAAACGTGAACAGATAGCTATCTCGTATTTTTTGTCTCTTAATCCTTCAATGATATTTTGTGACATTCCTTCATAAAAAGAGAAAGTAATGTCTTTATTCTCAGGTTGAGCTAAAAACGCCTTGATAATTTTTGGAATATAATTGGAACTAATAGAATAGATAAAAGCAAGTCCAATATGACCATGTGAAACACTGGTTAACTCTTTAACAAACTGTTCGCCTTCTGATAATGCCGTTAATGCTTGTTCTACATAAGTAAGATATTGTTTTCCTTCTTTTGTTAGTTCAACATTTCGGCCTCTTTTTTGAAATAATTTAATCCCAACCTCTTTTTCCAGTTCTGATATAGAATGACTAAGGCTTGGCTGACTGATTGAAAAATATTCTGATGTTAATGTGTAATGTTGAGTTTTAGCAAGCACTTGGAAATATTTTAGTTGTTTAAGATTCATGTGATCAAACTCTCTTTACTTAGTTATACAAAAGACAGTATAGGAGAATTTTCCATTAACACAATATTTGTATTTTATTTAACTCAGTTAAATTTAAACTTATTTTTTTCTTAAACAAGATAATACTTGAGAATTTGCCGATAAAAGCGTATACTTCGCTACCTCATTATTGTGGGTGTAGTGTGAGAGGTGAAACTGCTTCTCAAATAGAGCTGCAGCAAACTAAAAGCCTGACGAGGTTAATTCCATTAACATATTACGCCCAAGGCTTAAGCATAGAAATTTTGGAGAATTATTGACATGTCACGAGTATGCCAAGTAACAGGAAAAAAACCTTTAGTAGGGAATAATCGTTCTCATGCGATGAATGCTACTAAACGTCGTTTTCTACCAAATCTTCAAACTCACCGTTTTTGGGTTGAGAGTGAAAAACGTTTTGTAAAATTACGTGTATCAGCTAAAGGTATGCGTACTATCGATAAAAAGGGTATTGATGCAGTTTTAGCTGAACTTCGTGCCCGTGGTGAAAAGTACTAATAAGGAAACCCTATCATGGCAAAAGGTGTACGCGAAAAAATTAGATTAGTTTCTTCTGCTGGTACAGGTCATTTTTATACCACTAGCAAAAACAAAAGAACCATGCCTGAAAAAATGGAGATCAAAAAATACGATCCTGTTGTTCGTCAGCATGTTATCTATAAAGAAGCTAAAATCAAATAGTTTTAGATAAATACCAAAAACCCAGCAAAAGCTGGGTTTTTTTATGTTTATCGATTACCTATCATTATCAAATTAAACTTCTATTAATAGTCCATATGTATTCTTCTATTATCTACATGGATAATTAAAAAATATTGATTGTTACAAACTATCACATAAACAGAATATTAATGAAGATAAGCATTTACCACTTAAATTCAATTATAAAAAAAGCTCCAGTTTTTATCCTGAAGCTTTTTGGAAAGTTATAAAACTATTTTTTATTTTAAATATTGCTGTTCATATGCTTGGGCTTTTTTATCATCAAATACATGTTCCCAGCGAGCAATAACAATAGCCGCTAAGGCATTACCAACCACATTAACCACGGTGCGCCCCATATCTAATATACGCTCAACCCCCATAATATAACCAATGCCGTCAAGCGGTATTCCAACACTACCTAATGTCGCAGAAAGCACCAAAATTGAAGCTCCCGGTACACCAGCAATCCCTTTCGATGCAACCATTAGTGTAATAACAACAATAATTTGATCGAGAATCGACAATTCCATACCGAAAAGCTGAGCTAAAAAGATAACAGTGATACTTTGATATAATGTTGAACCATCAAGATTAAATGAATAACCTGTTGGAATAACAAAGCTGGTTATGGATTTTGGCGCACCATAGGCTTCCATCTTTTCAATAATTTTAGGTAATGCAGTCTCTGAACTCGCTGTTGAAAAGGCAATAACTAACTCTTCTTTTAATATTCGTAAAAGTTTAAAAATACTGAATCGGCACAATTTACAAACAAGTCCTAAAACGACAATTGTAAATATAATCATTGCCGAATAAACCGTAACAATAAGTTTGAATAATGGTAATAAAGATTCAAAACCATATTTTGCCACCGTGACAGTAATAAGTGCAAAGACACCTATCGGCGCATAACGCATAATCATATTGGTCACTTTGAACATGGTATCAGAAACAACTTTTAAAAAAAATACGAAAGGTTCTCGTTGCTTATCAGGTAAAGACATAAGTCCTAAACCAAAAAATACGCAGAAGAAGATCACAGGTAAAACAGCACCATCACTCATTGCTTTAAAGATATTAACAGGAATCATCTCTAAAATCATGACGATTAAGCCATGTGGTTTTTCGCTTTGTTCTTGAGCTGCTTTAGCAAAATTACTGACATCAGTAGTTGCTAAAGTTGAAGAATCAATACCAGCCCCAGGTGTAAATAGATTCCCCCAAAGAAGCCCCAACAAAATAGCAATAGTTGTGATAATTTCAAAATAGAGAATTGTTTTAAAGCCTAAAATACCTAATCGCTTTGAACCGCCAATGCCTGCTATACCTAACGTTAAAGTACTAAGAATAATTGGCAATACAATCATTTTTATTAAGCGAATAAAAATATCCCCAGCTGGTTGAAAGACATTAACGATTAAAAATTGGTAATCAGAATGCAAAGGATGGTTTGAATCAGAAAGTTCGTACAGATAAGCACCTACAGCCACGCCTAGAATTAATGCTATTAAGATTTGCCATGCAAGATTTGATAATATTTTTTTCATTAAAAATGACATCTAATACTATTCCTTTTTGAGGTTTTCTAAAATAAAAAAGGACTAGCTATATAACTAATCCTTCTTAATAATTAAAAATTATTCTTCGGACTCCTGAGCTGAATTATCCAGCTCGTCTCTCTGCTGCGATGATACTGATTCCACATCATCATCTTCGGTTTCAGCGATTCGTTGCAGACCCACAACTTTTTCGTTATCGGCTGTGCGAATCAACCTTACACCTTGTGTATTTCGACCGACAATACTTACTTCTGAAACGCGTGTGCGTACTAACGTTCCGGCATCAGTAATTAGCATGATTTGATCAGTTTCATCCACTTGTACAGCACCAACCACAGCGCCATTTCGTTCACTGACTTTGATCGAAATCACCCCTTTTGTTGCCCGAGATTTTGTTGGATAAAGCTCTTGTTGAGTACGCTTACCATAACCATTTTGCGTTGCGGTTAAAATCGCACCATTGCCTCGAGGGACGATAAGTGACACTACTTTATCATCACTTTCAAGTTTAATGCCACGCACACCTGCAGCGGTACGCCCCATTGCTCGAACTTTATTAGCAGGGAAGCGAACAACTTTACCATTAGCAGAGAACAGCATGATGTCTTCCGTATCAGAAACTTGAGTGATTTCGTCTTCATCTGACTCAATGTCTTCATTCACTACATCATCATTTAGTTCTTCATCATCAATGGCTGATGATTCATTACTCGTTAAATCGACACCGATTAACTCATCATCATCACGTAAGTTGATTGCAATAATACCACCACTACGTGGGCGACTAAATTCAATAAGAGAAGTTTTCTTCACCGTTCCTTGAGCAGTCGCCATAAATACGCAATGTTCATCGTCAAATTCCCGAACGGGTAAAATTGCGGTGATACGTTCATTTTCTTCAAGTGGTAATAAATTAATAATTGGACGACCACGAGATCCTCGACTTGCCTCAGGTAATTGATAAACTTTCATCCAATATAAGCGACCACGGCTTGAGAAGCACAAAATAGTATCATGGGTATTAGCAACTAATAATTTTTCAACAAAATCTTCTTCTTTGATTTTGGTTGCTGATTTACCTTTACCACCACGACGTTGAGCTTCATAATCTGAAAGCGGTTGATATTTCACATACCCTTGATGAGAAAGGGTAACAACAACATCTTCTTGTGCAATCAGATCTTCAATATTGATATCCGCACTACTTGCCGTAATTTCCGTTCGTCTTGCATCTTGGAACTGATCGCGTATCGCTTCAAGCTCTTCACGTATCACCTCCATTAATCTTTCAGGACTTGCCAGAATATATAATAGTTCACCGATTTGAACTAATAACTCTTTATATTCATCAAGAATTTTTTCATGTTCAAGTCCGGTTAAACGATGCAAACGAAGATCTAAAATTGCTTGAGCTTGCGCCTCAGAAAGATAATAGTGACCATCACGGATACCGAATTCTGGAGCCAAATCTTCTGGACGAGCAGCATCATCGCCTGCTTTTTCAAGCATTGCCGCAACATTTCCAAGTTGCCAAGCTTGAGATAAAAGTTTACTTTTTGCTTCAGCTGGTGTTGCAGCTGCTCGAATTAACTCAATCACAGGGTCAATATTGGCAAGTGCAATCGCTAAACCTTCTAATACATGTGCACGTTCACGGGCTTTACGCAATTCGTAAATAGTACGGCGTGTTACAACTTCACGACGATGTAGCACAAAAGCTTCGATCATTTCACGTAAATTTAACAGCTTTGGTTGACCTTTATGTAAAGCCACCATATTGATACCAAACGAGACTTGTAATTGGGTCAATGAGAAAAGATTATTCAGTACAACTTCACCCACCGCATCTCGTTTAATTTCTATGACAATGCGCATGCCATCTTTATCCGATTCATCACGCAAAGCAGAAATGCCTTCAACTTTCTTATCTTTAACTAATTCAGCAATTTTTTCGATGAGTTTTTTCTTGTTAACTTGATAGGGTATTTCATTAACAATAATTGTTTCACGACCACTGTGGTCATCAACTTCAATGGTTGCTTTAGAACGAATATAGATAATTCCACGACCAGTACGATAAGCATTTTCTATGCCTTTTCGACCGTTTATTAATGCTGCGGTTGGAAAATCTGGCCCCTGAATATGTTCCATTAACCCTTCAATGGAAATATTTTCATCTTCAATATAAGCAAGGCATCCATTAATAACTTCTGTAAGGTTATGCGGTGGGATATTGGTCGCCATACCTACTGCAATTCCTGATGATCCATTAATTAATAAGTTAGGAATACGTGTAGGTAACACATCAGGAATCATTTCTGATCCGTCATAGTTTGGTGAAAAATCGACGGTTTCTTTATCAAGATCTGTCAGTAATGCACCTGCAAACTTTTGCATACGAATTTCGGTATAACGCATTGCTGCTGCCGAATCACCATCAACCGATCCGAAGTTACCTTGACCATCAACCAGCATATAACGCAGTGAAAATGGCTGTGCCATACGTACAATTGTGTCATAAACAGCTGAGTCACCATGCGGATGGTATTTACCGATTACATCCCCAACTACACGAGCTGATTTTCGATAAGGTTTATTCCAATCATACCCCGCTTCATGCATGGCAAATAAAACACGTCGGTGAACAGGCTTTAAGCCGTCACGAACATCAGGCAGTGCACGCCCGACGATTACAGACATAGCATAATCAAGGTAAGAGGATTTTAGTTCATCTTCAATGTTAACGGGAGTTATTTCTTTGGCTAGTTCGGTCATAACACCAAGTTCTCTTATTAATATAAATCATTAAAACAGCTTATAATTATAGCATATTATTCGCTATTATTGCAGAACTAAACTGTTTTTATTTTCATTATTAAGTATGATTAAACAAAGTATTTTCAATTAATTGGCATAAACAGTTTAAAATCATAGCATGCATCTCATAAGCCATCACTTTTTTGTAGGTCGGAATTCTAATTTCAATATCATTTTGACCTAATAAACCTATTACCTCTCCACCATCAAAAGCCGTTAGAGCAACAATTTTCATATCTTTAATGACCGCTTCTTGTACAGCTCGGATAATTGCTTTACTGTTCCCTTGGCAAGTTGCCACGATTAATATATCACCTTGTTGCCCCAATGCTTGTATTTGGCGTGCATAAATCTCTTCATGATTTTTAATTGCACTTAATAAAACATTATCAGACACTAAAGCGATAGCGGGGATACTAGGTCTTTCAATATCAATACTGGTAATTAATCGAGAAGTAAAACTTTGGACATTCGCAGCCGAAGAGCCATTACCACAACTCATAATTTTATTACCATTGAGTAATCCTTCAACGATGATGTTAGCGGCTTTTTCAATTGCCGAACCTAAGGATTCAGCCATCACAATTTGTGTTTGAATACTTTCTGTAAAATAATTTTTAATTAAGTCTTGCACGTTTTCACCTAAAAATTAAAACGCATTAATAATCCATTGTTGGCTTTTACCAGTAATAGCAAAAACATCAAATCGAAACTCAGTTTCTTCAATATTCAAATTTTGCGCAATCATCCAAAGTTGCGCTGCCTGTTTAATTTTATTTTGTTTATTAGGCGTTATTGTCATTTCTGCATGACCAAAATGGGCATTTTTTCGATAGCGCACTTCTATAAAAACAAGGCATTGTTTGTCACGCATAACCAAATCAAGTTCCCCAAAGCGAAATTGACTATTTTTAGCTATAAGCGTTAAACCTTTCCCAAGCAGATACTGACAAGCAATATTTTCAAAATGCTCGCCAATTTTTTTTCTATTCACTAATCGGTTCTGATTTAGTTGAGCTATTAGAATATTGTTGCCATGATAATGCGCGCGTTATTTCGCATTGTTCTGACGTTGATAATTTACCTGTCATTCCATCTAAAAAATTAGTTTGATTTGAACTTAATTGATTAAAACGATTTGCTAAACGCCAAGCATCTATTCCCATTGCATAAACACGCATTAAGGAATAATCCTTCTTAATACTGTCCGGCAACTCGATCGAGGTATCAAGTTGATTAGAAATGAGCGGAATTTCAGCATATTGCGTTTGATTTAAATCATAGTAGAAGTCATTAGATGCATTTGCGACATGACTTTTTGAACTTGAATACAGCGCAACACTCGCAGATGACGAGTGACCAATCGGTTTATCAGCTCCCATATCCAACATCGGTTTGATCAACGTTAATTCATCGTATGAGGAATAAATATAAATAGCATCAAAATCAGTAAAATTATCAACTAAACTCATTGATTCAGATGGCATATCAGTAAGAACAATAGGCTCACCAACAAGTTCGATACCAACATTTTTATTCATACTATCACTTAATGTTTTCGCATTTCCAAAATACTGGACATAAGCTGGTGAGCTGTTAACTGAAAGTTGAGACCACTGTTTTGCAAAATTTTGTGCTACGCGTTTACCAAGTTCATTTTGTGGGACTAATAACAATGGTTTTAGTTTATTTTGTGCAAATATATGATTAGCTGCATCTTTTGCTTCATCTTCAGGCGATAATGCAAAATAACACATCTTGTTGCGGGTATCTGATTTATTCTCAACTTTATTCAATGCTAATACAGGAATACCCGGCGCCAATTGCTTGATATAGTTAACATCACCTTTTAATAAAGGTCCTACAATTAATTCTACATCTTTATCTTTAGCTTGTTGAATTAATTTATCTAATGAGGCACTTGCTGTATCAAACGTCACAATATTTTGTTGTGGTTCTTGTGGATAAAACTTCATGGCATCAAAATAACCTTGACGAATTGTTTCACCAAAAATATGTGAAGTTCCACTTAACGGTAATAACAATGCCACTTTTTTGCCTTCATTATCAACACTAAGTGTTTGTTCTCCCGTTAACATTGAAATAACACCATTACCAGGATGATTAGGATATCGTGTCGCCCAATCATGAAAAGCCTGTTTTAAATTTTCATTGTCAGAAGCACCAACTAGTGTAGTTGTTTGATAAGCGATACTTAATTCAATCCAGCCTTGTAATGTGGTTTCATTAGTACCTACAGCAATTTTATCCATTTGATCGCTTCTTAACTTACTGAAAAAATTCCATGTACTACTCAATACTTGTTGACACTGATCTTTCGATGACCATTTTTCTAATTCAATATAGTCATGTGCTTGAGCATTAATATTTTTTTTGTCTAAAGCTAATTTGATGGAGTAATATCGATATAACTGTGAATTATTAAGCTCTTCAATAGATAAGGTATCAAGTTTAAATCGTTTTCCTGTTCTAACTGCGATTTCACCTTGAGATAAAATTTTATCTATTTTTTGTTCCGGATTGAGATCTGTCGACAACTTAGAAAGTAGTGTGTTAGCTTGTGAAAGCTTGTTTTCTTTAATTAATGCCCGAATAGCTAACAATTGCCAATTTGTTTTAGCTTCTCCAGAACTTGCTTCGACTTGTGAAAGATAATAACTCGAATCTTTGCTTTCATCAAAGCCAGAACCGTTTTTTGAAAAGCTCCCTGAACATCCAACTAAAAATGCTAATAATACTGATATTAACATTGTGTAAAATGAGCGTTTTATATTCATACCTATTCTCGTGTAATTTGTTGTCACTAAATTCGTTGTTAATTCATTGTTACTTAGTTTGGTTATGATAATGTGTTTAATTTAACTTCAAAAATAATCTATTTATTTTCAATTTATAATGACTTTTTAGTAAATTTGATCGTGCTAATTTATCGCATTTTTACTTGGGATATAGAAGAACACAACTATTTTCGCTTTATTATCTATTTACCGCGATTTGACCGCTAATTACATTACTCATTGATTTAAATCAGAACATATATCAATCAATATTAAGCTTTTTCGTTACATATATAAAGCTATACAGACAACAATATATAAACTATTTTGATGACTAATAAAGTATATTCTTTTACCTAAAAAATTAGCTTAGTTTAACTAACTACAGTCAATTAAAGAATTAATTATTTTTATCCCCAAATTCGTTGTACATGAACGGTAATTTCTTCTCGATCATGATAAAGCTGTTTTGCTTGAATTTGAACATTAATTTGATTGTCATTTAATATGTTATTGAGCAATTGTAAATTTTGTTTTACTTCTTCATAACGCTTTTTCATGGGTAATTTCAGATTAAAAATTGTTTCTCGACACCAACCATTGATAAGCCATTTAGTTATTAATTCTGTCACCTTAGTCGGTTTCTCAACCATATCACAAACTAACCAATAAATATTATGCTTTTTAGGCATAAATTTAAAGCCATCTTCTCGAAAATGTTTAACTTGCCCTGTTTCCATTAATTTCGGATTCATTGGACCATTATCAACGGCATAAACCATCATACTTCGTTTGACAAGCTGGTATGTCCATCCTCCCGGACAAGCGCCTAAATCAACAGCATTTAATCCACCTTTTAGCCTTTCTTGCCATTCTTCATAGGGAATAAAGATATGAAACGCTTCTTCAAGTTTTAATGTGGAACGGCTTGGGGCATCAACTGGAAATTTTAACCGAGGTATCCCCATATAGAACGGTGAATTATTTTCACTTAGTGAATAACCAACATAACAACTATTATTATTTAGAAATAACACATGAATAACAGGGCGGATTGGATTTTGGACTTTTAATAAAATCCGATGATTTCTTAACGCTTGCCGAAGCGGAACAGTAAATTTGCGACAAAACCCCGCCAACGCTTTTCCTTCATTAGTATCTGCCACTTCAACTCGCAAATCGCCGGCTTTATCAATACATCCCGTTAACGCTTCAACAATAGGCGTAATACGATCATCTGTTGGCAAATCAACTAATCGATCGCCTGTAACAAACATTTGGCGTGCAAATATAAGTGTTCTAAAAGGTAACGCTTGAATTAAGCGTTGAGCATCGCCATTTTGATAGCATTCAAAAACAACATAGCCACTATTATCGTTAACTTTAGCAAATCCAAAGATCTCTTTTTGAGCCGCTTTATCTGTGATTTCAGCGGCACA
This sequence comes from Gilliamella sp. B3801, assembly GCF_026536645.1. Taxonomy (NCBI): domain Bacteria; kingdom Pseudomonadati; phylum Pseudomonadota; class Gammaproteobacteria; order Orbales; family Orbaceae; genus Gilliamella; species Gilliamella sp. B3801. Next base: position 3,931 of record NZ_JAFNNR010000014.1, on the reverse strand, counting down.
CTCTTTTTCAAAACCAATACGGCAATAGAGAATAATCTTATTTAATTTTTGCATATTGTATCTTTAACTCTTTTTTCAAAAATCCCAAAAAAATAGCTGTATTAGTCGGATTGAACACTGTCTGTATATAATGGTGCTTCACCTTTTGGACGAGTTTTGAATCTTCGATGTAACCACATATATTGCTCTGGCGCTTTTAAAATTTCTTGCTCAATCGCTTTGTTCATAAACGTTGCTGCTTGCACATCATCGTCCATCGGAAAATCAATAAGCTGGGATGTAACATAAACAGTATAATGCCCATTTTTTTCACGTTTGGGGGTAAAAGGGATAATTGCAGGTTGACCAAGTTTAACCAAAATACGCGTACCTATTGTAGTTGCTGCCTTTTCGACAGAAAAGAAAGGCGCAAACACGCTGTTTTTAGGCCCATAATCATGGTCTGGTGCATACCATAATAATTCACCATTTTTTAATGCACGAATCATTCCTTTGGTGTTATATCGTTCTAACATATATTTATTAGACTTTAACCTACCTTTTAACTGCACGTAATCCATAACAGGATTATCATTTGGACGATAAACACCAACTCCAGGATGATGCATACCTAAAATACGAGCACCTAATTCTAATGTGAGAAAATGGATACCGATTAGTAATACCCCCTTTCCAGCCTGCTGTATTTGAGTAATATGCGAATCGCCAACAATAGAAGATTGTTTAGCTAATCGTTTATTTGACCAAAACCAAGCCATACCCGTTTCAAAAATCGCTAAACCAGTTGATATAAAATTTTCACGCAACATCTGATCACGTTCTTGCTGTGATTTTTCAGGGAAACAGAGCATTAGATTTTGTCTTGCTGTTTCTTTACGTTTGCCAATTATTTTCATTGATAGCAATCCCAACCCTTTACCTAATTGATAAATAATTGGATAAGGCAATAACACGATAAGATATAAAAGACCAATCCCAAACCATGTTAACCAATAACGCGGGTGTAATAAACGTTTAGTAAATATTGGGCGAATTTCCTGATTTTGAGTCATATAAAGATTAAGTTATTATCAATAACAAAGTGGACTATTATATACTATATCTTGGTTTTGGTGGCAGAAAAATCAAATTACTAACTTAACAATGACATTCATTTCTCATAATGCTAATTGTTAACATGAGGATTAAAAATTAAAATTAGGGATTAATCAGATTAATCCCAATATATTAGACAACTTAATTTGTAAAATAAAAATCAGTTGAAGTAATTTATTCCGATTAAACAGCAACAGGGGCTTTAATAGCGGGATAAGGGTCATAATCAACAATTTCAAAATCTTCAAATTCGTAATCAAAAATTGTGGGTGGCTTACGTCTAATTTTAAGCTTTGGTAAAGCTCGTGGTTCTCGACTCAGTTGTAAATGCGTTTGTTCCATATGATTTGAATATAAATGGGTATCGCCACCCGTCCAAACAAAATCACCCACTTCTAGATCACATTGTTGAGCAATCATATGCACTAATAATGAATAGCTTGCTATATTAAATGGTAAGCCTAAAAATACATCACATGAACGCTGATAAAGTTGACATGATAGTTTTCCATTTGCAACATAAAATTGGAAAAAAGCATGACATGGTGCTAATGCCATTTGATCTAACTCTCCAACATTCCATGCAGAAACAATCATACGTCTTGAATCGGGATCTGTTTTGATTTGTTGAATTAATTGCGATATTTGATCAACTTGCCTACCGTCAACTGTTCCCCATGCTCGCCACTGTTTTCCATAAACAGGGCCTAAATTGCCATTCTTATCCGCCCATTCATCCCAAATGGTCACTTTATTATCTTGTAAATACTTGATATTGGTATCACCCTTTAAAAACCAAAGTAATTCATGAATAATTGAACGTAAATGGCATTTTTTTGTAGTTACCAGTGGAAACCCTTTTTGCAAATCAAACCTCATTTGATAACCAAAAATTGATAACGTACCCGTTCCTGTGCGATCTGATTTAGGCGTACCCTCATTTAAGATTGTTTTCATCAGGTCTAAATATTGTTTCATGAATTTCTCGCTTTTTGATTAAATCGACATGCATATAACATAATTAAAGCACCACCTAGTATCATAGGTAGACATAAAATTTGCCCCATACTAATGATGTTGAAAAATAAGCCTAATTGTTCATCAGGTTGTCGATAAAATTCAATAACAAACCTAAATAAACCGTAGCATAGTAAAAATAATCCAGATACAGATCCTGTTGGCCTTGGCTTTCTAATAAACAGATTTAAAATAATAAATAAGACAATACCTTCAAAAGCCATTTCATATAATTGGGAAGGATGTCTTGGAAGTATGCCATGCAATTGAGTATACAGTTCTTTCCATTCAGGATGTGATTGAACAAACATGAAATCTGCATGTGATGATGTAGGGAACAGCATCCCAACTGAAGAATGAGTCACACGCCCCCATAGTTCGCCATTGATAAAATTACCAAATCGCCCAAACATTAAACCTATTGGCACTAAAGGTGCGACAAAATCGGCAACTTGCATAAATGTTTTGTGATTTATTTTAGCAAAAATTGCAATAACACAAATAGCCCCAATCAATCCGCCATGAAAAGACATCCCACCTTCCCAAACTTTAAATAATGATATGGGATCGTTGATAAAAACATTAAAATTATAAAAAAGCACATAACCTAATCGCCCACCCACGAAAAGACCTAAAAATCCCCAAAACAGTAAATTTTCAACTTGTGGAACAGTCCATTGGCTATTTGTTTTTTTTGCTCGCCTCTTGGCTAAAAAAAGGGCACCTAATACCCCAAAAAGGTACATTGCTCCATACCAGTGTAAAGAAATAGGTCCAATTGAGAAGGCAATTGGATTGAAATTTGGAAACTGTAAATATTGATTCATCTTTTAGTTCGCTGTTTATTTTTACGTTTATGAACAAAATAATTGGATTTTTTTTTGTTTGAACTGTTTGTTGCTTGTACATCCACTTCAGTTTGTATGGCAAATACGGGTAATGAAAATTCTTTCATGGCTCTGCGATATACATCACGTTTAAAAGAAATCACTTGTCGAATTGGATACCAATAATTGACCCATTTCCAATCATCAAATTCAGGAGTAGAAGAAACATTGAGATTAATCACTGAATTATCAGAAATTAACTCTAATAAAAACCATTTTTGTTTTTGACCGATACAAACAGGTTGATTTTCCCAACGAATCATACGTTTAGGTAATTTATATCTGAGCCAACCATTGGTAACAGATAAAATTTTTACATCTTTAGGTAATAATCCGACTTCTTCATTCAATTCTCGAAACATTGCCTGTTCAGGCGTTTCGTTTTGTTTTATTCCGCCCTGAGGAAATTGCCAAGAATTTTGCCCATAACGACGAGCCCAAAGTACTTGGCCATAACGGTTACAAATAACTATTCCTACATTTGGACGGTAGCCATCATTATCAATCACTGACTACCTCAAAAAAATCTATTTCATATGGCTAAATTGTTTCATACATACAGCAATAAATAAATAGAAAAATGCTATTAATCGAGAAATATGTTATTAAACAGATTAGTTTTAACCATTTTCAGTAGTGCTATTGTTTCTATAAAAACTGTTTTTTGAATGACAAAATTATAAGATAAATTAGAATATTAATGAGTTAAATGATTGTTAAATTATATTAAAACAATAAGTTGAATTTAGATAGATGATAAAGAAAGGTAACATCAATAGTGTTTGGTTGAAAAATAGGGATAACTTACACCTTTCAAAATACACCTACTTTAATCAAATATATTACTATCGTTTGTTAATAAAAGTAACCCTTCACTGTCAGTATCTAATCGTCCAGCAGGATAAAATTTGGGTAATGAGATAAAATCTTTC
>NZ_JAFNNR010000013.1:0-74673 GCF_026536645.1 Gilliamella sp. B3801 | reverse complement strand
AGCCGGCGGCTTAGCCGAACCCTTAACCCGTTCACTACGCTTATTAAAATACGCCCGCATCAAAATAACCGGCACTGAAGTCAGAGCGAAAGTACATCATAAAATTGAAGCGGTAGAGGTTGAATTAGATGAGGTTAATTGGAATAATGTTGTTGAAACAGGGACGGTAAATAGTAATCCCTCCATAAAACCAAATACTAATTTTGCACCAGATTTAAGCCCGAGCTTAACTGTTAATATGAATCAACAAAATAAACATATTGTTGGAACAAATGAACATAAAACTGCAAACGCTAGTTCTTCTATACCTAGAAGTATCATTGATTCTAATATTGATGTTCAGAAACTGGTTAATGATTATGCAGGAACTGGAAATTTAAAAGGAAAGATACCTCTTGGTCAGCCTGGATCAAAAGAAAATATCTCAACTAATCATGTAATAGGTAAATTTTATGATCGAAATTCAAATACTTTTATCCCAACAACTAATTTTACAATCCATTATTCAAAAACAGGCGTACATATAGTACCAGCGAGACCATAAATTATGAAAGAAGATAAATTAACGAATATAAAAAATAAAATTAATCTCAGTGTAATGTATAGTTTACTTGATAGAGCAACAAAAAAAATGAGAGGAATTACTGCCGATCTGGATGAAGATAATTTGTTAACTATAAAAATGTTTTTTGATAGCGATTTGTTAGATGAAGAAGAGGAAGAGATGCAGATTGCTAATACGGAAGTCGTAGCTGATTTTTTTAATGATTTTAAAGATATTTATCTTGATTTATTAGTTGTTCCTGTTTCGATAAATATCTATGATCAGAAAGGAAATTTAGGTTGGTTTTATCTTCGTCGAGAATATTAATAACGGGCTTTTCCTACACAACTTTTATTGGGTGAGTTACGAGATGTGGGGCAAAGTACACTCGATTTATTATGGGATAGCACCTTAATTAATCCGGTATCTCCGCTATTTTTTGCTCGAGTGCATGCAGAAATTATCAGTGATAAACCGATTGGTCAGGCTCCCAATCCTATACAAATGCCTGAGGTATCACCACCACAGACTATCTCAGGTGGGATAACACATGGTGTCAGTCAATTTATTGTCGGGTTTATACCGGCGGTAAGGGCAACCAAATTTATAAAACCCTTGAAAAATGTAGGCTCGTGGGTAAAAGGGATGATAGCAGGCAGTGTCACAGATTTTACGGTATTTAGTCCTCATGAAGAACGCCTGTCAAACTTAGTACAAGAATTTCCCGAACTGGCTAACCCAATAACCGAATATTTACAAGCCAAGCCGGACGATAGTTTTGCAGAAGGACGATTAAAAAACAGTTTAGAAGGAATAATAGCCGGCGGCTTAGCCGAACCCTTAACCCGTTCACTACGCTTATTAAAATACGCCCGCATCAAAATAACTGGCACTGAAGTCAGAGCGAAAGTACATCATAAAATTGAAACGGTAACGGTTGAATTAGATGAGGTTAATTGGAATAATGTTGCTGAAAAGGTGGAGACGAGTTCTATTCTTAATGATACGGCAGGTTCTATACGTGATGTAAATCCTGGTTACCCTACTGAAGGTAGAACTCATAATTGTGTTAATTGTGCTATAGCAACTGATGCAACATTGGGTGGTAATCCCGCATCCGCTTTACCCATTAATTCAAAAAATGGAGTCTCAATATCCGTATTAGAAAAACAATATGGGACAAAATTTCAAAATGTCAGTGGTCCTAATAATATTATTGAGCAAATGTCAAATGCTGGAACTGGTGCAAGGGGTATTGTATTCGGTTCCTATGGACCAGGGCAACCAGGGCATGTTTTTAATGTTGTAAATCAAAATGGGAAAATACGTTTCTTAGATGGTCAAACAGGTAAAGCTGCGGATATGAGCAAATTCAAATCTTTCAAATTTTTAAGGACTAATTGATGATTACTTTTATTGAAGCGTTAAATAAAGCTAAAAATTATTTAGCTGAATACGATATTCCTGTAGAAATCACTGTAATTGACAGATTTTCTGAAGGATGGCTTTTTTGTTTCCAATCCAGAGAGTTTTTAGAAACTGGTGATTTTTCAACACAATTAATCGGTAATTGTCCATTTATAATAGATAAAGATAGTGGAAAAATATATGAGTTGGGAACAGCATACCCTATAGATGTATATATCCAACAATATGAAAATAAGAAGATAAATGGGAATTTTTAATTGTTCTATACCAATTGCTAAATGGAAATTGAATTGATGCAGAAGGATTACCACTACCAGTTCCGCCTAGTGTTGGTGCTTCAGGTAGAGTTCCTAAGGGATTGCAAACTGGAGGAAATAAGTTAGAGAAAAACACTGCTAATAAATTAAATGAATATTTCGTAACAAATTTAACTTCTCGATAATGGGGGCGAGCTCTTGAAGCACTGAAGGCTGATGCAGGAAAATTACCTAATAATTTTCATGGCAGAATTTTAGATAATGGTGATTATGTTGGGAAGAATGGTGAGATTATAGGCAATATTGGAGATTATTTACCATGAATTTTATAAAGAATAGAATTACACCTATATGTTCAGACTATGAAACATGTAGTGAATGTTTTGTTAGATTAATGATATACACTGGTGCAATAAATCCTAATGAAATTACTAAATTATTAGAAGTTGAACCGACTTATATAACATTAGCTGGAGATAAAATTACCAATAGTTTGGGACGGACTAGAGAAGTTAAAAATTCAGGTTGGTTTTTATCTTCGGAAGGAATTGTAAATTCAAAAGATCTTAGAGAACATATTGATTGGATTGTAAGTAAAATCTCTCCTTTTGCTACCAATTTGAAAAAAATACAAGAAATTAAAGATATTAAATTAACTCTAAAATGTGTTTGGTTTTCTAAATTTGGACATAGTGGTCCAGTATTATGGCCAGAACAAATGAAAGCACTATCAGATTTAGATTTAGAATGTTCATTTGATATTTATTTTGCCGAAGATTAATAATTATATTATTGATAAATAAAACAAGAATGAAATCATAATCGCATTTATAAAATAAATTTATTAAAACGTTTTACTATCAGAGACCACCTTACAGGCTTTAACTCATGCCGTGAGTCAATTTCTTGTCGGATTTATTCCTATGTTTAAAACCAGCAAGTTTATCCGACCTTTGCAAAAAAATTGGCTCGAGGGCAAGAGGGATGATAGCAGGCAGTGTCACAGATTTTACGGTATTTAGCCCTCATGAAGAACGCCTGTCAAACTTAGTACAAGAATTTCCCGAACTGGCTAACCCAATAACCGAATATTTACAAGCCAAACCAGACGATAGTTTTGCAGAAGGACGATTAAAAAACAGCTTAGAAGGAATAATAGCTGGCGGCTTAGCCGAACCCTTAACCCGTTCATTACGCTTATTAAAATACGCCCGCATCAAAATAACTGGCACTGAAGTCAGAGCGAAAGTACATCATAAAATTGAAGCGGTAGAGGTTGAATTAAAAAAATTAGATTTAAATAATACTGGAAATAATCAGATTATTAATGGATATGAACATCTTGAACTTTCTGATAGACATTTGTTAGATAGACTAAGTATTCCTAAAGCAACAGGTAACTCGCTTTTTACAGGGACAAGAGCTGAAGCATTAGCTGATATGCCTAATTGTGCTAATGTAAAGGCGCTGACTAATCATAAATATCAATACAGATTGCGAGTAGGAAATTATCGAGTTTTTTAATTTTGATGGTGTTATCCTTATTGTTTCTGTTGAAGAGGAGAAAAAGCTCGATGAACGCACGTACTAATATACAATTTATTAATAATGAACTCGGGCAACCTCAATTTGTGGTTATGCCGTATACTCAATATTTAGAGTTATCAAAATCCAAGCAGATTGACACTGAAGCAGGCGTACCAAGTGAGGTGGTAAACATGGTTTTTGATAATAACTATTCACCAGCTCAAGCATGGCGTAAATATTTGAATTTATCCCAAGTTGATGTTGCGAATAGGATTGGCATCAGCCAATCGGCGTATTCTCAATATTATAAAATCCAAAAGTTAAGGAAATCAATGCGAATTAAAATTGCTGAGGCGCTACAAATTAAGCCTGAGCTACTAGATTTTTAAATAAAACCCTCTCAAAGGGTTTTATTTACTTCCTCCTTTTGAATAACTTTTTATACCATTTTCCTATGGTTGATTAGTCCATTTAAAACGCTGTTCTATAAATACCATATCCACCATTTAAAGAATGAGCAATCCTATATGTTAAAACTTGGTTTTTCTCAACATCCCCTTCAACCTCAACCAGACCACCACCACAAATGTTATTAGCTATCATGCTAAAAACTCTCTTCCCAATCCGAGGATAAATTGTGATTTTTTCAGATGGGTTTAAATCAGCAATTTTAACACCATCAACATAAAGAGAATCGGAACATGCGCTACTTACAAAGCCTTTATCTCTTTTTATAATAACTGTTCCTGAATCTTCTTTTTTTTCAAAAATGTTTTGGTTGTATATTCGCTTTTGAGGAACGTTTACCGCTTCATCATTAGACACCGGTGACGATGAACACCCTACCAACATAAAACCAATTATCCCAAACAATACAATTTTTTTCATACTATCTCCTTGATTTTTGGATAATGGTATGAAATTCATGCTATTAAATCAACGTTTATTTAGTAGCCCTTCCGGTCACTGCTCATATTGAATTTGAAAGAGGATTGCTACCGGTTTATCCCTATGTGTATAGGGAACACCCAGTCGTCCGGTGTAGCCCCAAATATATTGCCCGGTTTATCCCTATGTGTATAGGGAACACTATACCACAGGAGCCAATAAAATGTCTGAACTCGGTTTATCCCTATGTGTATAGGGAACACATTCAAACTCAAGCGCACTCAATGCGAATGCGCGGTTTATCCCTATGTGTATAGGGAACACTTTGATGACGATATACCATTCTGAATTTAAAGCGGTTTATCCCTATGTGTATAGGGAACACGTACCGGCGTTGTTCCTGTTGTCCATTCGGTACGGTTTATCCCTATGTGTATAGGGAACACGTCGTTGTCGAGTAGTCTCGCCTGTTTAAATGCGGTTTATCCCTATGTGTATAGGGAACACTTATAATCTAGATATTGCGCGGATCTAGGTTCCGGTTTATCCCTATGTGTATAGGGAACACTGATGTTGCCCTCGTTTCGCCCTGGTTCTGTCCGGTTTATCCCTATGTGTATAGGGAACACAATTTAAGCAAAACATCAGCGTTAACTGTTTGCGGTTTATCCCTATGTGTATAGGGAACACAGATTTACGTATACTGGACGAGGCTAAAAACGCGGTTTATCCCTATGTGTATAGGGAACACTCTAATTATAACCTATTGTTTATTAATTAAAATAGGGAGGTGTAAAATTCTACTGATTTTTTGTTGTTTTTTTAGGCGATTTAGTTTAATACACATTATGGATGTAATTTTATAATTATCATATACTTACTTGCAATCATGCAGTTTTTTTAACGGAAACTCTTTTGCAATTTTTACTGCTCACCGAGCAATTCTTGAGAACAAGATAACATGTTACTTTTTGGTAGATGATTTTAACGAACGACTTTATATTGATCTTACCTTTAGCTTCTTGTTTTATTCGGCTTTATGCCGAATGTTATAACCATTAATTCGCAGACTGACGTTATAACAATAGTTAGAAGTTTTATAACAGAAGAAATAATTAGGAATTTGAACAAAGCATTAATTTTTAGATCTTTGAAAATAATGGCTATCCCTATGTATTTAAGGAACACAATAATTTTAAAGATAGCCCTATTTGAAGGGAACAATTTATCCCTATGTGCATAGGGAACACGCACATCTAAGAATTTCGGCGTTTAATTCTATTCGGTTTATCCCTACGTGTATATAGGGAACACCGCCTGAGCCTCGCTTAGATTTTCTTTTAACCACGGTTTATCCCTGTGTATACAGGGAACACGCAACAAATCAGACTGATCTAATTTTCTCGTTCGGTTTATCCCTGTGTAAACAGGGAACACATCAACAGGCAATCCTAGCGACTACGACCTAACGGTTTATCCCTGTGTATACAGGGAACACGCTTTACTTCAAATCATCCGAGTTTTGTTCATCGGTTTATCCCTGTGTATACAGGGAACACTCCTCAAGTTTTTTGATTCGTATCTCCGACCCCGGTTTATCCCTGTGTATACAGGGAACACTGTTTTTAATTGGCCTGTTTTTGATATACTGACGGTTTATCCCTGTGTATACAGGGAACACTGAGTTAATAAAACAACTACGCAGTTGAGCTCCGGTTTATCCCTGTGTATACAGGGAACACAATGGTTACGCCATACGGCATTTTAACCGTTCCGGTTTATCCCTGTGTATACAGGGAACACTAATTATAACCTATTGTTTATTAATTAAAATAGCAAAGTTTAAAATTCTACCAACTTTTTTGTTGTTTTTTTATCCAGTTGGTTTTTAGATATTTTAAACAGATTAGTTTATATTAATCAGTTAGTTAATTAAATTTAACAAGGAGTTGGATGCGCCTATTCTTCTTGTAATTTATTCGTGCACCGACCAATTTCTAATTACAAGGTCATTTCTCGCTTTTGGGAATGGATTTTAATGAATTGCAGTGAAATATTTTCCTTTTTGGACTTTGTCACATTCTACTTGTTAACTAACAGGGTATAGCCATTAACTCACTTTGCAGAATTTTTACCAAAAAGTGGAAAGGTGATAAACATGATATTTATTGAATTTTATAAGAATTTATTGTCCCTGTGTATACAGGGAACAATTTGTTACTCATCACTTCGTAATGAGATTTCACCACCAATATATGCTTGGATTTTGCCATTTTGTTCAAGCAGTAAAGCACCTTGATCATTTATACCTTTTGCTACACCTCGAATCACATCATCACCAATGAGTAATTTAACAGGACGATGGATAAAATTATCGAGATGATTCCAATCATCAATAAAAAATGCTAATCCATTTTTTTCAAATTTTTCTAAATTTTCCCGTAATGTTTTTGCAATTTTAGCAACCAATAAATTACGATTGATGTTCCCTAAATTAGCCCATTTTTGATTGACAATATTTGGGTCGGGATTGGTCATGTTTAAATTAACCCCGATACCAATCACAACATGAGCACAATCCCCAGTTTTACCGGCTAATTCGACCAAGATACCTGCTAATTTTTGGTCATTTAGATAGAGATCATTAGGCCATTTTACTTTAATATCTTGACCCGATAATTCTCGTAAAGCCTGCGTAACAACAATACCCACAACTAGACTTAGTCCCATTGCTGCTGCAATGCCTTGCTCTAATCGCCAATACATTGAAAAATAGAGATTGGTACCAAAAGGTGAAAACCATTGACGCCCTCGTCTTCCTCGTGCTTTTGACTGAAATTCGGCTATACAGCAATCTCCCGATTTTAAATCGGGTATTTTATCCAGCATGTATTGGTTAGTTGAGTCGATAATTGGTAAAATTTCAACACGACTATCAGCTTGGTAATACTGATCTATCTTGGATTTATTAAATAAGTCCATCGGTATTTTTAAACTATAGCCTTTACCTTGTATCGAGGATAATTCAATTCCCCATTCACGGAGCACTTTAATATATTTGTTTATTCCGGCACGCGTAATACCAAAATCAGACGCTAGCTCTTCACCGGAATGAAAATTTCCGTCGGCTAGAATTTCAATTAATTTAAGGGGATTTTGATAACTGCGCATTCGCTCCTCGCTTATAGACTAATAAAATAATAAAATAAAGTGAAATTATAGCAAAACTGATAAATAAATAAGAGTTATTGGTTATATCCATGACATAAGCAATGATCGCCGGCGCAATAAGACTTCCTAACGTATTGGTTAATAACATTGCTTGATTCATTGATACAATATCTTGTTTTCGTACACAAGAACAAGCCCATGCCATGGATATTGGATAAATCGTGTAGATGGTTGTGCCTAATAAAATAATGGCAAACACATCAAATAAGTTAAATACCAATAATAAGCAAGCAACTAACATGATTAAAGATTCAATCAGTAACACCACTCGACGGCCATATTTATCTGCACACCAATTAGCAGGAAGTTGCGCAATCACGCCAGACAAAATAAGTAAAATCATCCAATTAGCGACTTGGCTATCGCTATACCCTAAATGTGAATAGTAGACAGGTAATAATGAATATAAAGAACCAATTAACATGCCCGCAATCATACAACCGATAAGCCCTATCCGAGAAGGCTTATGTAAAATCATTGGAACAATATTTAAACCGCTTTTCTTTCTTTTTGGTAATTTATAGTGAGTAAGCAAAATAAATAAAATAGCCAATGCCATTAATAGTGTAATAACTAGTCCAAAATAGAGTACTTCTTGCGGAAAATATCTTAACAACGCTTGCCCTAACACCGTACCAATATAGTAAGTTGTTAAATAAACCGCTAGCATTTTTCCTCGTGTACGTACTGTTCCAGTGACTAAAATGCAACTTTCAATCACAACCCATGTCACCGCACAAGCCATACCTATCATAAAACGCCATATTGCCCAACTATAAAAATCCATTGAAAAACTTAAGCCAATGGTGGCAATAGCGAAAAGTAAACAACTATAGGTATAAGTATAACGAGCATTAAAATGACTAATTAACCAGTTTGCCATGATTGTACCAAGCAAGTTACCAGCAAAATAACTCGACCCCACCAAACCAATTTGCCCTAACGAAAACTGGTCTTTTTCTAACCACAGTGGTACTTGGGTATTTAATGCTGATAAAGCGATCGTAACAAAGAGTAAACTTGTTAATAAAATCGGAAATGAATAAGAGTGTTTCATAGTTCAAAATGATTATAAAAAATTATCTACATCAATTTCGCCTGTTGCACCGATAAAGCGGATTTCAGGTGATAGACGTATTGAAAATTTATTTAAAACGGCGTTTCTAACATGACGAGCTAAATTAACCACATCTTGTGCCGTTGCCTTATTGATATTAACTAAAACCAATGCTTGTTGTTGATGAACAGCAGCACCACCAATCTGATAGCCTTTTAAGCCACACTGATCGATTAACCAACCAGCGGCTAATTTAACTTGATTGTTTGATTGTGGGTATATTGGCATTGCCGGGTAGATTTCAATTAGTTTGTCGGCAATAACTTTATCCACCACTGGATTTTTAAAAAAACTGCCACCATTACCAAGTAAGTTAGGATCGGGTAGTTTACTGCGACGAATTTCACACACTTTATCAAAAATCATTTTAGGCGTGACAGTTTTAGCATCAAAGTTTTTTAATTCACCATAAGTGAGTACTGGCTGCCACTGTTTTGCTAATTTTATACCGACATAAATTACCGCATATCCTTGAGAATAGTGTTGTTTAAAAATGCTTTCACGGTATCCGTATTGCCCGTCAGTCACGGTGATAATATTACCGGTTGCAAGTTCAAGCAATTCAACATAGTCAGCAACTTTTTGAAATTCAACACCATAAGCACCGATATTTTGAATTGGTGCAGAGCCGATACAGCCCGGTATAAGCGCTAAATTTTCTAGACCGGCAATATTTTGTGTGATCGTTTTTGTTACGACATCATGCCAGTTTTCACCTGCGCCTATTTTTAACAACCATTCGTTTTCCGTTTCAGTTATGGTAATACCTTTAATGCGGTTAACGATAATTGTGCCTTCAAAATCACAAGTAAAAAGGGTATTACTCCCCTCGCCTATAATCATAATCGGTTGATTAACATTATCATTCCAAACATTTTGTAGTTCCAAAACGCTCGATACCGTGATGACATGTTTAGCAAAAACTTCAAGACCAAAAGTATTCGGGATTTTTTGATTCATTATTCACTACCTTTATTTTTTATAATTAACTTCATCCTAAATGGGCAAACTAACGTGTATTAATTAAATTGGTATTTATTTTGTGTTAATGTCTAAAGTTAGCTTTCAGGATTTTATATAACGTCATTCCTTAAATGGGCTATGCTAATATGATGTGAATTAGTTAACATCTTGTTAAATAATTGAGATATTAAATAGTTCATTTTAACACAACACCTTTGAGATTTGATTCATCATAATTAAATTTATCATTTAATTTCTTCAATAATAATTTTCTGCAAATTGCTTAACAAAACATTATTTAATCGCTCTATTAGCGAATATGTCATAATATTTTTTACAAAATCCGTTAATATTAATCAAATAATCAGCTAAAACGATGCTTAAATCTTTTCTGTTTTTTTTTATCATGTATTATAACTAACCTGAAAACCTTTTATTATAAAGGGCTCAAAAAATAGTTTTAATCGTTAAAAAAATTTTTTTGTTACACAATTGACTTTAATAAAGTAAGCAAATGTGTGCTAGATCACAATATTAGCAATCGTTATTTCATAACATGGTTGCCAAGCTTAGTGATATTTGAGATTTAGAGGAAATTATGAAAAGAGTTTTTATTATGATCCTCGATTCCTTTGGAATTGGTGGAGCCGAAGATGCAAAAAAATATGGAGATGAAGGATCGAATACATTAGGTCATATTGCCGAAGCCTGTGCATTAGGTCAAGCCGATAAAGGACGCCAAGGTCCATTAAAATTACCTAATTTAGCTAAGCTAGGCTTAATCGAAGCAGCCTACGAATCGACCGGTTATTATCCCCAAGGAATGCGCACAGAAGGTGAAATAATCGGTTCTTATGGCTATGCTAGTGAAATTTCTTCGGGTAAAGATACACCATCAGGACATTGGGAAATAGCTGGCGTTCCTGTACTTTTTGATTGGGGCTACTTTTCCAACACCACCAATAGTTTTCCTCAAGAATTATTAGATAAAATTGTAAAGCGCGCCAACCTATCTGGTTATTTAGGTAACTGCCATTCATCAGGAACTATTATTCTAGATGAGCTGGGTGAAGAACATATGACAAGTGGCAAACCGATATTTTATACTTCAGCCGACTCAGTTTTTCAGATAGCGTGTCATGAAGAAACATTCGGCTTAGATAGATTATATGAAATCTGCGAAATCGCGCGTGATGAACTGAATAAAGGCAATTATAACATTGGGCGTGTGATTGCCAGACCATTTATCGGTAAAAAAGCGGGTGAATTTGTCCGTACTGGTAACCGCCACGATTTAGCCGTTGAACCACCGGCTCCAACCATGATAAAAAAACTGGTTGATGAAAAACAAGGTACTGTCGTATCAATCGGTAAAATAGCCGATATTTATGCTCATGTTGGTATTACAAAAAAAGTTAAAGCAACCGGTATTGAAGCCCTTTTCAATGCATCAATTGAAGAGATAAAACAAGCCAAAGATAATACGATTGTATTTACTAACTTTGTTGATTTTGACTCGTCTTATGGTCATCGACGTGATGTTGCCGGTTACGCTGCTGCGCTGGAATATTTTGATTCTCGCTTACCCGAAATGTTAGATCTTATCGAACCGGGTGATCTACTGATTATCAGTGCTGATCATGGATGCGATCCAACTTGGGCTGGCACAGATCATACTCGTGAACATATTCCAGTCATCGTTTACGGTGATAGTGTTCCTGTTGGTTCCTTAGGGCATCGTAAAACCTTTGCTGATATCGGTCAAAGTGTTGCCGATTATTTTGATTTATCACCAATGGAATATGGGCAATCTTTTATCAAAAAATAGGTAACAGAAATTTATTTTTCAAAAACTTTCAGGAGAAATTAATGTCTACCCCACACATTAACGCAATTGAAAATGCTTTTGCAGAAACTGTCTTAATGCCAGGCGATCCATTACGAGCAAAATTTATTGCAGAAACCTTTTTAGAAAATGCACAAGAAGTGACCAATGTAAGAGCGATGTTAGGTTTTACTGGCTATTATAAAGGTCAAAAAGTTTCTGTTATGGGGCATGGAATGGGCATACCATCTTGTTCTATCTATACAACAGAATTAATAAAATTTTATGGTGTAAAAAATATCATTCGTGTCGGTTCATGTGGTGCGATTAGCCCAAATGTAAACATTGGCGATGTGATTATTGGTATGGGTGCTTGCACAGATTCTAAAGTTAATCGTATTCGTTTTAAGGATCATGATTTTGCAGCTATTGCCGATTTTGATCTTACTTGCCACGCTGTAAGTGCAGCCAAAAATTTAGGTGTTAATGTAAAAGTGGGTAACCTCTTTTCAGCTGATCTTTTTTATAGTGTTGAACCCGAACTGTTTGATGTAATGGAAAAATACAACATTTTAGGGGTTGAAATGGAAGCAGCAGGAATTTATGGGGTTGCCGCGGAATATGGTGCCAAAGCATTAGCTATTTGTACGGTATCTGATCATATACGTAAAGGCGAAGCCATGACAGCTGAACAGCGTCAACTTGGTTTTAAAGAAATGATCACCGTTGCGTTAGAATCGGTTTTATTAAACCAAAACTAAAATGGCAGAATGACTGCCATTTTTTTTAATTACTCAAAATTGTTAATGACTGAACTACATCATCAAAAGTGTTCAGTCAAAAAAAATTTTTTCGGTTTCACGCAATATCGCTGTACAACAGGTTGAAGTTGCAATCAATTTATTGATTATATTTTAGGTAAGAAGTTATGAAAAAGATCGCATTGAATAAGGAATTGAAATGAATACTAAGTTACAACTAAAAGTTATATTTTTTATGCAATTTTTTATTTGGGGATGTTGGTTAATCACCTTCGGTTCTTACATGAATGATGTTTTATCCTTTTCAAGAACAGATATTGGATTAGTGTATGGTTCAATGGGGTTAGCATCGCTATTTATGCCGGGTTTATTAGGTGTAGTTGCAGATAGATGGATCCCTGCTAATCGCTTATACATGCTTTGTCATTTAATTGGTGCAATTACATTATGCATTGCTGCATTAATTACTTCACCCTCTATGATGATGATTGTCATGCTTATTCATTGTTTAGCTTTCATGCCTACCATTGCGATATCAAACTCAATAGCTTATTCATGTATCGAATCTAAAGGGCTTGATGTCATCGCTGAATTTCCCGGCATTCGAATATTTGGCACAATTGGCTTTATTGTTGCCATGTGGTTAGTTAGCTTTTTAAAATTTGATCTTAGTAACATGCAACTATACACAGCGGCAGCCGGTTCAGTCGTATTATGTCTGGTGTCGTTAACACTCCCTTTGATTCCGACATCAAAAAATGCAATCAAAGAAAAATCGCTTATCAGTTCGTTAGGATTAGATGCACTTGTCTTATTTAAGCAACCAAGAATGGCAATATTCTTCCTGTTTGCGGTCTTATTAGGTGGAATTTTACAAATTACCAATACTTTTGGTGACCAATTCCTACGAGACTTTAGAAACATTCCGATCTATGAAACGAGTTTAGTTGTGAAATACCCGTCAGTCTTATTGTCGATTTCACAAATATCGGAAGTCGTATTTATCTTATTTGTACCTTTCTTTATGAAAAGATTAGGCATCAAATATGTAATGTTGATTAGTATTCTAGCTTGGGTTGCGCGTTTTGGTCTTTTTGCCTACGGAGACCCATCACCAATTGGCTTTGTATTACTGTTACTCTCGATGATAGTTTATGGTTGTGCATTTGATTTCTATAATATTTCTGGCTCCATGTATGTCGAAAAATCGGTATCGCCAAGTATACGTAACAGTGCTCAAGGTCTATTTATGATAATGACTAATGGTATTGGTGCTTATTTAGGTTCGGTGATTAGCGGAATTGTCGCCGAACACTATACGCAAATCATTGATGAAAAACAGATCACCGATTGGCATACCGTATGGCTCATTTTTGCTGGCTATGCGCTGGTGCTGGCTGTCATATTTATGGTCATATTTAAAAATGACACCAATGAACAAAAAACAGCCGAGGCCGTTATTTAATTGTCATTAAGAAGTATCATTCAATCACAGAAGGATGATGATCATTGTCCTTCTGATTGAATCAAAAACAAGCATATTGATTAAGCTAACGTTTAAAATTACCCTTTTTATCCTTGAGATAATGTGATTAATCAGGGTGATACTGTTTAAAATGAAACGATACCTATCTCACAAAATAAAAATTGGTCACACAAAAAGTATGGAAATAAGATACCTGATCAAGGTAAAATAGATAACAACGCAATTAGCAAAGCTAAAATGCCATTAATCTATCACTATTTGTGTTAAGCGACCTAATAGTGGGAGCCGAGAAAGCATATTAAAAAGATAACTTATCAAATGAATAAACCATTGCTTCCTAAAGTGATATTACATGAACATGTTGAAGGTAGTATTACCCCTTTTATGGCTAAAAAGTTAGCTGATAAAAATCATATTACCTTCCCATCTTCGTTATGCTATCAATCGGGTGAATATGATGCTAACGAATATAAAAATGGGCGATATCGTTATGATGAAACTGATTTTGTTCAGTTTATTCAAACCTATGATACTGTCTCAAATTTTGTAAAAACCCCCGAAGATTATTACCTTATTACTTATGATTTTCTTTATCGAAATGCCAAACAGGGGCTAATCTATTGCGAACTCTTTCTTTCTCCTTATCACATTTGCGCAACAGAAGAACAGGGTGAAATAATCTGGGATGAAGAGCGATTTCATCAAACCTTACAGCAAATGGATGCCGCCATAACTGACGTACAAAAAGAATTTAATATTACCGTAAGATATCATGTGATTGGTGTTAGGCACTTAGGGGCGAAAACAGTACATGATACCCTATTATTTATTGAAAAAAACCCTCACCCATTTATTACCGGTTTTAATATTGCCGGTAATGAAAAAGCCGGTCACTTCGATGATTTTCAAACCTCACACCAATTAGCCCAAAAACTCAATTTAAAAAAATCTTATCATGCTGGCGAAATAGAACCCGCAGCAAGCATTATTCAAGCCCTTAAACATGGTGCAGATAGGATTGGGCATGGCATTCGAGCGATTGAAGATCAGGAATTAATCAACGAATTAGTTCGACGCAACATAACATTAGAAGTTGCGTTAACCAGTAACCGCATTTTAGTCAATGAGTTACATGGGGATATCCATCATCACCCAGTAAGACAGCTTTATGATCAGGGTGTACGAATTACCTTAAATACCGATGACGCAGGCATTTTTGGTACTGACATCGAAAAAGAATATTGTTTAGCCCAATCTATCTTTCACTTTACTCGTTTAGAATTGCTCGATATTACACTGTGTGGAATTGATGCGGCGTTTGTTGAAGATTTGCAAAAAGCACGGTTGACAGATTATGTACTATCCTGTTTCACCACCGATGATCAGCTATCATTACAAACAGCAATCAATGAAAATAATTATCACCCAGCCATTATTAAACGATTTATTCATTACCAACATTTATTATTAAAACGGATGAAAAATAGCATTACCGGAAATAAATAGGAGATCCATATGTTAAAAAATAAATTCACTTTCACCTTATTAACCCTATTGATTTCTGGCACGCTCCATGCAGCAACAGTAGATTTAAGAATTATCGAAACAACCGATCTGCATGGCAATATGATGAATTTTGACTATTTTAAAGATCAATCTGTCGATACCTTTGGATTCGCTAAAACCGCCAATTTAATTCATCAAGCTCGCAATGAAGTCAAAAACAGTGTACTGGTTGATAATGGCGATCTAATTCAAGGAAGTCCTATGGCAGATTATACTGTCAATAAAGGGCTTAAAAATGGTGAGACCCACCCTGTCTATAAAGCCATGAACACGTTAAATTATACCGTTGGTAACATAGGTAATCACGAGTTTAACTTTGGTTTAGACTTCCTGCAAAAAAGCCTTGCCGGTGCTAAATTTCCTTATATTAATGCCAATGTCTATGATGCAACGACTGGGCAGCCCTTTTTTAAACAATATATTATTGTTGACACACCGGTTATTGATCGAGAAGGTAATCAACACACTATTAAAATTGGTTATATAGGATTTGTTCCACCTCAAATTATGCAATGGGATAAATTAAATTTGGATGGAAAAGTCGAAGTTAAAGACATCACAGAAACAGCCAAACAGTTAGTTCCGCAAATGAAAAAAGAAGGGGCTAATATCATTATCGCCATTCCGCATTCGGGTGTTTCTGCTGAACCTTATAAAGCATTAGCTGAAAACTCGGTATACTATTTAAGTCAAGTAGAGGGTATTAATGCGATTATGTTTGGTCATTCACATGGCGTGTTTCCAAGCGACGATTTTAAATCATTACCGAATACTAATATTGAAACCGGCAATATAAATCATGTTCCTGCCGTTATGCCCGGACAATGGGGAAGCCATTTGGGCGTTGTTGATTTAGTCCTAAATGGTGACAATTCAAATTGGCAAGTGACTTCAGGTAAATCTCAAGCTCGCCCAATTTATGACATGAAAACCAAAAAAGCACTGGTTGATGCCGATCAACATATTACTCACGTACTAAAAGAAGATCACCAAGGTACACGTGAATTTGTCGGAAAACCGATTGGGAAAATTGATAGTGATATCACCAGTTATTTGGCTTTAGTTCAAGATACCACGGCATTACAAATTATAAGTGATGCGCAAATTGCATATGTAAAACAGTTTATTCAAGGTGACCCAGATCTTGATGGTTTACCGGTTTTATCGGCTATTGCCCCGTTCAAGGCTGGCGGTAGAAAAAACGATCCAACTGCTTTTGTTGATGTAAAAAAAGGCGATCTTACATTTAGAAATGCAGCGGATATCTACTTATACCCTAACCTGTTATCAGTCGTCCAAGTGACCGGCAAAGAGGTCAAAGAGTGGCTTGAATGTTCGGCAGGGGTATATAATCAAATTGATACGAAAGTCACGACACCGCAGTACTTAATAGATTGGGATCATTTCAGAACGTATAATTTCGATACGATTGATGGCGTAAATTACCAAATTGATATTACTCAGCCTGCTCGCTACGATGGCAATTGCCAACTAATCAATGCGCAGTCTGAACGAATTAAAAATTTAACCTATCAACAAAAACCAATTGATCCTAATCAAACCTTCTTGATAGCAACAAATAATTATCGTGCTTATACCGGTGCGTTTCCGGGTACGGGAAGCAAAAATGTTAAATTTAATTCACCCGATGATTTAAGAGTGATTTTATCGGCTTATATCACTAACACCACCCATAAAAATGGGGAGGTAAAGGTGGCAGTCGATAATAACTGGCAAATTGCCCCGATAACCAGTAATACCAAATTAGATATTCGTTTTGAATCATCGCCAACTGAAGCAGCCAAAACAGTTATCGAAAAACATTCGTTATATCCAGCAAGCTATATTGAAAAAGATAATCTAGGATTTGGGGTTTATCGTCTGGATTTACAATCACCGATGAATGTGCAATCTAAACATCAATAGAACAAGGTATAACTAACAGGATTATCATGATGAAAATTGAAAAACTAATCGAACTGGCTAAAACCGCACGTTCTAACGCTTACGTACCTTATTCTAAATTTCAAGTTGGTGCAGTACTCATTACTGAAGATGACGAGGTCATTTTAGGTTGCAATGTTGAAAATGCATCGTACGGATTGGCTAACTGTGCCGAACGAACCGCTATTTTCAAAGCCGTTTCAGAAGGCAAACGCAAATTTAAAAAATTAGTTGTCATTGGCGATACCCACGAACCTATTTCACCCTGTGGAGCCTGTCGCCAAGTAATAAGTGAATTTTGCGCTAAAGATATGCCCGTAATTTTGACAAATATGCAAGGAAAAATACAAGAAACAACCGTTGGTGAGCTATTACCTTGGTCATTTTCACCCAGTGATTTAGACTAGAAACATTCTTATAATAAAAAATTATCACTAAAAATGAGTAAAAATGACAATGTCATGTCGTATTAAATTATACAATTTATGCGCAAAAATGTTGACTGATTTAAACGTCGTTTAACATCAAATAAACAGACCAAGGTAATATTAACCTAATATATTGACATTAAGAGAGAAGATTAATGAGATTTGTAGATATTATTGAAAAAAAACGTGATGGTCATCCACTAACAACTGAAGAAATCCAATTTTTTATTACCAATTATACCAATGGCACAATCCCTGATTATCAAGTGAGTGCTCTATTAATGGCTATCTACTATCAAGGCATGACGTCAAAAGAGTGTGCTGATTTAACCACAGCGATGATGCATTCGGGTGATACTGTCGATCTCTCTTCAATTCAAGGTATCAAAGTTGATAAACATTCAACAGGTGGCGTTGGCGATACCACTACCCTTGTGCTTGCCCCATTAGTGGCAGCCGTTGGTGTACCGGTTGCTAAAATGTCCGGGCGAGGACTTGGTTACACAGGGGGTACCAATGACAAATTTGAGTCAATCCCTGGATTTAAAATGGAATTAGATAAGCAAGAATTTATTGATCAAGTCAATCAAAAAGGTGTGTCAGTTATTGGACAATCGGGTAATTTAACGCCTGCTGATAAAAAACTTTATTCACTTCGTGATGTTACCGGTACGGTCAATTCAATTCCACTTATTGCTAGTTCGATTATGAGCAAAAAGTTAGCTGCAGGTGCCGATGCAATTGTTTTAGATGTGAAAACCGGTGATGGCGCACTGATGCGAGAGATGGCAGATTCAGAAAAATTAGCTTATGAAATGGTCAAGATCGGCAATCAAATTGGACGAAGAACCATGGCGATAATTTCGGATATGTCACAACCGCTTGGATTTGCAATTGGTAATGCGCTAGAAGTAAAGGAAGCCATTGATACCTTAAAAGGTCAAGGTCCTTCAGATTTAACAGAATTAGTACTGACATTGGGCAGCCAAATGGTAGTGTTAGCGAATAAAGCGAAAACGCTTGATGAAGCACGAGTAAAACTTCAAGAGGCAATAAACAATGGCAAAGCGATTGAAAAATTCAAAACCTTAATTGAAGCGCAAGGTGGTGATAGCTCAGTGGTTGATCACCCTGAAAAATTAGCAAGTGCCCCTTACCAAATCGCCTTACCAGCACTTAAATCGGGTTATGTTTCTCGTATTGTTGCCGATCAAATCGGAATCGCAGCGATGCAATTAGGTGCAGGACGTGCAACGAAGGACGATATCATCGATCCTGCGGTAGGTATTGTGTTACATAAAAAAGTCGGCGATAAAGTGGAACAAGGCGAAGCTTTACTTACCATCCACGCTAGCACTGACAAACTAGATGCGATCAAACAAAAACTGTATGACAATATCACTATTAGTGATAATGCGCACGTGCCAACATTAATTTATAAGGTCATTACGGAGTAGTGATTGTCTATAAGGAATTAGGAGACACCATGTATTATTTAAATATAACTAAAAAACTATCACTAGCCCTTGCTTTGGGACTATTTTCGGTCAATGCAATAGCAGATGCTATCACGCAACAGCCAATAGCCCATTCTTGGAAAGAGAATCAACCCTATCAATTCACCATTTTACATACAAACGATCATCATGGTCGTTTTTGGCAAAATGAAATTGGTGAATATGGGCTTGCCGCTCAAAAAACGGTGGTAGATGACATCAGAAGAGAAGTTACCGCCAAAGGTGGAACATTATTACTTTTGTCAGGTGGTGATATTAATACAGGTGTGCCCGAATCTGATGTACTTCAAGCTAAACCGGATTTTATTGGCATGAACGAAATAGGCTATGATGCTATGGCTGTTGGTAATCATGAATTTGATCATCCGTTATCTATCATTCGTGAACAGCAACAATTGGCACATTTTCCTTTTTTGTCTGCTAATACTTACTTCAAAGGCACGGATAATCGTGTCTTTGATGCCTATAAAATGTTTGACTTAAATGGTATCCGAGTTGCCGTTTTTGGTCTTACCACTGATGATACCATTTATCTCGCTTCACCCATGAATACGCAAGGTGTTGAGTTTCGCCAAACATTACCTGAAGCACAAAAAGTGATTGCTCAAATTCAACAAAACGAACACCCAGATATGATTATCGTCGTGACTCATATGGGACACTACGAAAATGGTGAACACGGTTCAATGGCGCCGGGTGATGTAGAATTAGCCCGAGGCTTAAAATCGGGCGAATTAAATATGATTGTAGGCGGACATTCTCAAAATCCGGTTTGTATGGCAAGTGCAAATAAACGAGTCACTGAATATGTTCCTGGTACACCCTGCGCACCTGATCAACAAAATGGGACTTGGATAGTACAGGCTCACGAATGGGGAAAATACGTAGGTAGAGCAGATTTTGAATTTCTAAATGGAAAATTGACACTTAAAAATTATCAATTAATTCCTATTAACCTTAAAAAAGAAGTGGATAATGGCAACGACACTAAACGCCTTGAGTTTTACACCACTGAGATCCCTCAAGATCCACAACTATTGCAGATATTGCAACCTTATCAAGAACAAGGCAGAAAAAAACTGTCAATTAAAAGCGGCGAATTGGTCGGTCGACTTGAAGGCGATCGCCATATTGTCCGATATCAGCAAAGTAATTTAGGACAATTATTACTCAGTGCTTTTATTGAAAAGACAGGTGCAGACTTGGGTATCTTATCGGGTGGGATGATTCGAGATTCATTGATTGAAGGCGATATTGCTTATCGAGATATTCTTAAAGTTGAACCTTTTGGCAATAGTGTGGTTTATGTCGAGTTAACCGGACGTGAATTGATTGACTACCTTAACGTTGCATTGAGCAAAAAGCAAGGATCGGGTGGCTTTACTCATCTAAGAAATATTACCTTAACGCGCTCAGGTGAAAATATTGAGAATGTCAAAATCAATCAACAACCCATTGACTTACAAAAGAAGTATCGTCTGGTGACATTGGATTTTTTAGCGATGGGCGGAGACGGCTATCCGATAATCAACACATTACCTACTTATGTGGATACTGGTTATCGTGATGCGGATGTTGTAAAACAGTATTTTGAAACACATTCGCCAATTAATGCTGCTGATTATGAACCAATACGCATGATTATCGAAAAATAATCATTAGGTTCACCATTTAAATTAAATAAATTTGCTTTTTAGTATCGAGGTTAATATGCACATGACAGAGTTCCAAAGCAGTTGTTATCAAATCGTCACCGATCCTAATTTATCACCCAAACAGAAAGCCAACTTATTGGCATTAGCGGCAGAAAATAATCTGCCTTATGTTGAGCTTGATAATGAAACCCGAAAAGCGTTAGACGAAAATGTTATTTGTGATATGTTTGAGGGTCATGCGCCTTATAAGCCTCGATATGTATTACCTGATTATGCTAAATTTCTTAAACAAGGCTCTGAGTGGTTAGAACTTGACCCCGCCAAAACGTTTGATGATGCCTTAAATATGCTGACTATTGCTTATCATCATGTACCATCCGTTACCGGCATGCCTGTTTATCTGGGTTGTTTAGATCAAATATTATTACCCTATGTTGGGGATCTCACTGAAGATGAACTTTATCAACGATTAAGACATTTTTGGATAATGTTAGATCGTAATTTACCTGATGCTTTTATGCATGCCAACATTGGACCAACTGATAATATTATTTGTCGTCTGATTTTACGTGTGGACAAAGAACTCAAACAAGTTGCACCAAATTTAACCTTTATCTATGATGAAAACATCACACCAGAAACCTTACTATCCGTTGCAATAGGCAATATTTGCGAAACGGCTAAACCTCACATCGCCAATAATCAGATGATTCAAAAAGATTTTGATGAAAAAGGCTATGGCGTTGTCAGCTGTTATAACTCCTTACCTATCGCTGGTGGTGGCAGTACCCTATCAAGAATCAACTTAAAAGAAGTGGCAAAGCGCAGCCAACATATTGATGATTTTCTGCAAAATACGTTACCCTATTACTGCCAACTACAATTAAATTTAATCAAAGCCCGTTCAGCCTTTTTGTACGAAAAATCAAACTTTTTTCAAAATAGTTTTTTAGTAAAAGAAGGGTTAATTGATGCCAACCGATTTGCACCCATGTTTGGTATTTATGCTATGGCTGAAGCGATTAATATACTACAAGAAAAATCGAACTTAGCGGGTCGCTATGGTGTCGATGAAGATGCTAATGAACTGGCTACCACCATTTCTAAACAATTAGCCGACTTTATTAATCATCATAAAATTAACCATGCTTGGCAAGGTAAAGCTATGTTACATGCTCAATCAGGTATCAGTACGGATAGAGGCACTACACCGGGCTTACGAATTCCTTATGGTCACGAGCCGGATCCTGTTACCCATATTATGGCACTGTTTAAACATCACCACTATTATACATCAGGCATTAGTGATATTTTAACGATTGATGAAACCATTAAAAATAATCCTTCCGCTTTACTGCAAATTTGTAAAGCGGCATTTCAATTTGGCTTCCGAGAGTTTACCGCCAATATTAGTGGTAATGATCTAGTACGAGTAACGGGCTACATGGTGAGATTATCAGATATCAAAAAATATAAAGAAGAAGGTTCACGGATTAATACCACATTTTTAGGTAATGAAGCCGCACAAGATACCGTTAATAATAGCTATTTATGCCGTACACCACGGGTGATCAGTCATGAACAAGTCATGGGCAATCGTTAATAAACTTTTACCCTTTTCTTGCGTTGATGGGCCTGGAAATCGATTAGTTATATTTTTACAAGGCTGTAATTTTAAATGCTTAAATTGCCACAATCCTTATACCATTTCACTATGTCAGGATTGTGGTGACTGTGTCGCCACATGTCCACATCAGGCGTTAACATTTAGTCATCATCAAGTTATTTGGCAGACATCAACTTGCCAGCAATGTGATACTTGCCTTCAGACTTGCCAATATCACTCATCACCAATGACTTACCGATATAGTGTTGAGGATATATTAAACATCATTCGCAAATACCTTCCCTTTTTAAATGGTATTACGCTCAGTGGCGGGGAAGCGACCATTCAATTACCTTTTATTGAAAAACTGTTTCATGCCATTAAACATGCCGATGACTTAAAACATTTAACCTGTTTTATTGATAGCAATGGTTATTTATCTCAAACGGGTTGGCAAAAAGTAGTGAATGTCATGGATGGTGCGATGATTGATCTTAAAGCTTGGGATACCCAAGTTCACAAAAAGTTAACCGGCAGAGATAATCATCGAGTCATAAAAACAATAGAATATCTTTCCAAGATCCATAAATTACACGAAGTCAGATTCTTGATCATCCCAACTCATACGGATCTTCAAAATAAGGCAGAACAAATTGCGCACTTTTTATTGGCGTTGGATCCGAGTATGAGAGTGAGAATCAATGCTTTTCACCACCATGGTGTCCAAGGAATAGCCAAAACATGGGAACCAGCATCAAAACAACATGTCGAAAATTTTGCTACTGAGTTAAAACAATTTGGGCTGAAAAATATTATTTTGCCCACTGTTTACTTATCATGATAATTAAATAGTTTTGATTAATGTGAAAATAGCCAAAATATCAGGACGATGACGAGCTAATTAAAAAGATTGAGATATCGACCTACATCTTTATTATTGTAAAATTTTTACAATAAAAATGAGCAGGTTTTTAGATCTGCTCATTTAGTGGAAACCCAAAATTAAATTTAAAGATATTATCTTATTACTTTAACTGCGCTTTTTGAAAAAGCAGATAATTTTATATATTCTCTAATATTTAACACATAAGGTATATGCAATATCTGGTTCAACAATAACGTTACCTTCTACAATCCCTACACTGTAGTATCGATTATTTCCATATATATCTTTTACTGATGATTGTTCATTGGTGAAATAGAAATCATAATAGATGAAATTTTTCAAATTTGACAAACCATTTAACATATCTCGACCAATAATATCTAAAGGTGCATAGAAGTAAACTTTACCCCATTCTGGCGTTAATCCTTCACCAATTGCTCTTTTGTACCCATTATCTTTTACATAATAGTTATCATTAGTGGTTGGCGTGTAAGCTAAAGACGAGTTTGTAATCTCAGCTCGTGTTGGCAATCTATCATTATTGTTTTGACATAATCTATTTGAATTTTGCCAATTACCCGGAAGGTTATTTAAGAAATATAACCAATGTTTTATAGAAAAAGTATAATAAAACTGTGCTAGCGTTCTATTATTGGTCACTAATATGACAAATTTATCACCTTGACCAGGTACATTGTCAGTAAATTTAAATTCACTTTTAGAATCAGCATTTGAATCACGTGCAGTATTAACTAATGAATTATTTGGATTTTTTACCAAGGTATAACTATAATCAGATATTGGATTGACAGGTACAATTCTGAAACGAGCTTCCGGAAAAGCATAAGTTGGGAAATAATTACCATTTTGATCTTTTGCAGTGGCCTTAAAGCCTTGATGAATAGTAAATTGATCGCTGTTATAAGAAGGATTAACATCTATTGTATCAGCACCATAAGGCGCATAGTTCCCACCTTCATCCCAACCATTGTGAGTAATCAAAGCCAGTACACCGGGTCTGATAAAACAGATACCGTCATCAGCACTTACTTCAAATGTTTTTGATACTTCTCTTGGTTCTGAAGTATCAGGCTCACCGTACTGAGTTTTAGCAATAAATTGAATCGTCACTTTTACCGATGATTTTGCATTAGCCGTAGATGAATTACACACATCACTACCCAAAAATGCTGTAGAATCAGAAGGAATAACATTATTGTTCTGGTCGCGCCACTCAGCATTAATCGATTGAATGATAAAACTATCGCTGGTAGCTAATTTATCACCATCCACATCATTGATATCACTTTCATTTAAACTTGAAGTATCAACAGCAAATGAATACAGACTAGGTGAAGTATTGTAGGCAACAGAAATCTTATTGGCAGGCCCCGGCGAAACAATTGCCGGATCAAGACCATCAATGTTTAATTTGAATTGAATTCCGTTTAAGACTTTGGTGTCAGCGGTTTCAAGAATATCTGGTGGATTACCGTGAATATATTCCACAGTGGTCGTAGAAACAGATAATCCTGCTAAAGCAATGCGACAAAAAAGCCCAAAAATAGCAATAACGGCAATATTCAATATAAATTGCATCAAATAAAGTTTTTTGAAAACAAACATATCACTATTCATGCTAATTCCTCTACCCATAAGCTTGTCTATAAGTTGAAACAAAGTTATTGATTTGAAGTTTTAGTGAACGACAAATTTATCAAAACGTTGATAAAATTGTTACCGATTACATTTTAAATTTATAAAAAAAACAGCATACACGCTAAAAACTATTCGAAAGTTGTTAATTGCATCCATGTAAAGGTCTATTTTATTGAATAAATTGGTAACAATGGACTATATCGTTCTAAAAAACAGTGCAATATTCTAGTATTGTTAACTATTCTTTTTAAGAATATTAAATTAAGGAGTGCTATATAATAGATCAGGTTAAAACAGTTTAATTACACTAACCAATTGATTAATTACAGATAACTAATTGTGCAAGACTACAAATAACTGAATCAATTGTGTATAGTATATAATAATATGAGTAATATGGAATAACTAAATATTGATTTATCATTATTTAATGCCTTTCAGATGAATATTGGATGGAAAAATACACAAGCTAAATAAGTTAACCTAACTGATTTTATTTTTAACCATTGTATTTATTATTAGTAATTTTATTAGAATGTTATGAAATAAACATTAAACAAAAAGAAGGCGTTAGCCTCCTTTTCGTTTTACCAATTACATATTAGCGCCGCTATTTTCCCTTTTTAAAAGCTGCGGCAAAAGCATTACCCATTGCACTATTGATAATAGGCGTTGGCTGTGTATTTTTAGCCGTGCTGGTTGATTTGTTAATTCTTGATTTAGCACCTTCAGAGTTTGACGTTGTTGGATCATCAAGTCGCATCGATAAAGCAATACGTTTGCGCGCAATATCGACTTCCATCACTTTAACTTTGACAATATCACCGGCTTTAACCACGCTTCGAGGATCTTCAACAAACTTATCAGATAAGGCTGATATATGCACTAACCCATCTTGATGTACACCAATGTCAACAAATGCACCAAAGTTAGTCACATTTGTTACCGCACCTTCCATGACCATGCCCACTTTCAAATCGTCCATGGTTTCGATATTATCGGCAAATTGAGCTGTTTTAAATTCAGGCCGTGGATCGCGTCCGGGTTTATCAAGTTCTTTGATAATATCGGTCACGGTTGGCACACCAAAATGGTCATCAACATAATCAACTGCTTTGAGTGAGTTTAAATATTTCGAGTCACCTAAAATCTCTTTTAATGATTTATGATTTTTATCTAAAATGCGTTCCACAACCGGATAAGCTTCGGGGTGAACAGCAGATGCATCAAGTGGATTGTCTCCATCCATAATACGCAAAAATCCAGCGCATTGTTCATAGGCTTTAGGCCCAAGGCGTGAAACTTTTAATAACTGTTTACGATTAGAAAATTGTCCATTTTCATTACGCCAATTAACAATATTTTGTGCAATAACTTTATTCAGTCCCGCTATGCGAGCTAACAGCATCATCGAAGCCGTATTTAAATTTACGCCAACGGCATTTACGCCATCTTCCACAACAGCATCCAGTTTTTTAGCGAGCTGAGTTTGGCTAACATCATGTTGATACTGACCAACACCAATTGATTTTGGATCAATTTTTACCAGTTCGGCTAATGGATCTTGTAGTCGGCGAGCTATCGATACCGCACCACGTATTGATACATCCAAATCAGGAAATTCTTGAGCGGCTAGCTCAGATGCGGAATAGACCGATGCGCCCGCTTCACTCACAATGACTTTTTGACCTTTGACTTCAGGATATTTTTTTTGTACATCGAGATAAAAACGTTCGGTTTCACGCGATGCCGTGCCATTACCAATCGCCACTAATTCAACTTGGTATTTAATGCATAGCGCCGCAACAATCATAGCCGCTTTATCCGCTTGCCCGGTATGCGGATAAATTGTTTCAGTTGCGACTAATTTACCGGTTGCGTCAACAACAGCAATTTTTACACCTGTTCGTAATCCTGGATCCATTCCCATGGTAACCTTCATCCCTGCCGGCGCAGCCATTAACATATCATGCAAATTAGCGGCAAACACATTGATCGCTTCTTCCTCCGCCTGCTCACGTAAAGTGGTCATGAGTTCGGTTTCCATGTGCATTAAAATCTTAATTCGCCATGTCCAATTAATAACTGCTTTACGCCATTTATCTGCAGGTTGATCATTAAAATGAATCCCTAAATGCTCAGTAATAATTTGCTCGCAATAGCTCTCTTTTGGCGTTTCTTCAAATTGCGGATCGGCGTTAAGTGAAAGTTGTAAAAAGCCTTCATTTCGTCCTCTGAACATCGCTAAAGCACGATGAGAAGGCACTTTTGAAATCAGTTCGCTTTGCGCAAAATAATCACGAAATTTTGCTCCTTCTTCTTCTTTACCTGCAACCACTTGCGAAACTAAATGCGCATTATTCCATAGATAATGGCGCACCTTAGCCAGTAATGCCGCATCTTCGGCAAATCGTTCCATTAAGATGTATCGTGCCCCATCCAATGCAGATTTGGTATCGACGATTCCTTTTTCAGAATTGAAGAATTTTTCCGCTTCGCTATCAGGATCAAGTGATGGATTGATCCATAACGCATCGGCCAATGGTTCAAGTCCTGCTTCAATAGCAATTTGTCCCCGTGTACGGCGTTTAGGTTTATAGGGTAGATAGAGATCTTCAAGTTCAGTTTTACTAAGTGTTTGGGTAATTTTTTGACTCAGTTCTGGGGTGAGTTTTCCTTGTTCCTCAATTGACTTTAATATCGTTTGTTTACGATCTCCAAGTTCTCGCAGATAACCTAACCGACTATCTAAAGTACGTAGTTGGGTATCATCTAACCCACCGGTCACTTCTTTACGATAACGCGCAATAAAAGGAACAGTGCTTCCTTCATCTAATAATTGAATAGCAGCTAAAACTTGTTCTGGTTTAACTGTCAATTCACCCGCTATAATATGGCTTATTTGATTATTTATCATGATATCTCTGTATATCTCGTCGATTAACGGAATGTAAACTTATTATGCAAAAAGCTAATTATATAACAAGAGAGGGCTACTTGGCACTCGATCGTGAATTGAAATATTTATGGAAAGAAGAAAGACCCCGTGTTACTCAAGCTGTATCTGATGCGGCAGCCCTTGGCGATCGGAGTGAAAATGCAGAATATATTTATGGAAAACGACGATTGCGTGAAATTGACAGACGAGTACGATTTTTAACAAAACGCCTAGAAATATTAACCATTATCGATCCTGATCCAAGGCAAGAAGGCAAAGTATTTTTTGGTGCTTGGATTAAACTAGAAGATGAATCCGGTCACGTACAAATTTACCGCATTGTAGGAGCCGATGAATTTGATCCTAAAAAAAATTGGATTTCTATTAATAGTCCTGTTGCCAGAGCGTTAATTGGTCATAAAGTTGACGATGAAATATCAGTAATGACACCTAGTGGTAAAACTTATTTTTTTATCCTTGAAATTAGCTATACTCCAATTACATAACATTTTAACTAATTAATCATTAAGGAGTTAGGGGATTGGTATGAAAAGAAGAAAAATTTTGTTTTTTCAATGCATATTTTTTTTAATAATATTACTAATAATAATTTTTTATTATTTTTTTCAACTCAATAATAGAACATCCTCAGTACCATATACTGAATTAACCTTAAAATTTGATCAAGTCGAATTTGGCAAATTAGATGCTTTCTTTAAGAGACTTAATCAAGATGGATTCAATCAAGATGAACGACTCTATTTTGAACGATCCGGCTCGGTTCGCTTCTCTGATTGTAATTCGAATCAATATTATCAATTTAATGGATCTGGTATAAAATGGTACGGTTTTAAAAGTAATACCCGTATTTACAATAAATATTATCCTTCTTTTTCTGTTTTGATATTAACATTTGATTCTACGATTGAAGCTGAAAAATATAAGAAAATAATTGAAAAATCAGAGCTTCAATTAAATCCTGGTTACCACTGCGGAGTAAATAAAGGTCCTCATGCTATCATAACTAAAGGACATTTCGTTTATTACATTTCTTCTGCTAATATTTTCCTAGACTATGTAGTAAAATATGCTAAAATTCTACAAGATCTGCCTATGTAGCCAATCGATTATTTATAGACGTATTATCTACTGCCTATAAATTAGGATGAATTCAGTTTACAATTAAGATCACATTTACTCATCATTGAATTTATTATGATCACCGTCAGCCAATTATTTATCTATCCGATTAAATCGCTTGCAGGTATTCCCCTAAATACGTCGAATGTTGTTGAAGGGGGATTCAAATATGATCGTGTATTGATGATTAGTGAACCTGACGGAACATTTATTACTGCAAGACAATTTCCTGAGCTTTTAAAACTAAAAACAGCTATAGTTAACAACAGTATTGTTGTTTCAACGTCAAATAACGAATCAATAGCAATTCAATTTGATGAATTTATTGAAACTAATGAACCAACCGAGGTTTGGGGTAATCATTTTACCTCTCACATTGCACCAATCAGACTAAACCAATTTTTTAGTCACATCCTTCAAAAAAATGTGCAATTGCGTTGGATTGGCACCAATTTAACAAGAAGGACTAAACGATATCCTCAAACAGCGGTAAGCTTTGCAGATGGCTATCCTTATCTACTATTGAATGAAGCATCATTCAATTATTTACAACAAAGATGCTTGGAAAAGCTCGATATTCAGCAGTTTCGAAGCAATATCATCATTCAAGGTGCGCTTCCTTTTGCCGAAGATGGCTGGAAAACCATCAAAATTGGCGATGTCATTTTTGATATCGTTAAACCGTGTAGTCGCTGCGTACTTACCACTTTTAATATTAATACAGCAAAGCCTTTAGCAAATAATGAACCACTCAATACGCTCCGCTATTTTCGGACTGATGAGCAAGGGGAAATAGATTTTGGAATGAATATGATAGCTCGCAATGTCGGATCAATATCAATTGACGATCCTGTTGAGATACTTGAAAGGCAACCGACCAAAAAGTATTTAAAATCTTTTCCCGAAAATAATCAGTTTAACCACGAACAGTGTAATATTACTTTAGAGAACAATACAATCAAAGGAAATCAGCAACAAACTATTCTGGAACAACTGGAACAACATAATATTACTCTCCCTTATTCATGCAGAGTTGGAATTTGTGGTAAATGTGCAGTGGTATTAAAACAAGGAAAAGTGAATCCTCTTACTCAATCTGCAATAAAACGCGATCACCGTATTTTAGCTTGTAGTTGTATACCTGAGGGTGATATCAAAATTGAATTAATAAAAAAACCTTAATGATCATTGGTTATAGAATCCTGATTTATCAATAATAAATCGTTAATTATTGATTAAAATGGTTGATTGATACTTAATAAATTATTACCCCGCTATGATGACAAGTTAGCCTGCCAATCAATACGTTAATAATGTTATGTGGCTTCATTTTAAAACCGTTGATGCTAAATGCTATCCTTTAAAGTCATTTGTATTCAGTTTTAAAGCGTTCAACTGCGATACCGTAACGAAATGCCGTTTAAGTCATCGATTAAACAGGTCAATACATTGCCTGCTTCACAACCTGTTGTGAATAACAAAATCAAAATATAGCAGGTTTAAATCGAAATTAAGTCTTACTGACAAGACAATAGTCGGATTAGAATGGTATTGTTTACGAAATAGCTTCTAACTTAAGGTCTATCAACGAACTCTCATCCATGACATTTTTTTGGATTGGCGCCAGTCGATCATTCATCACTTTAATTGCTTCGGAAAAATAAAATGTTTTATTCATTGCCACAAATGTAGGTTGAGCAATAATACACAGTGAAGCATTTTCACCCGCTTCAACGACTAATAAAAAAACCCGTTGATCACCTTCTTGCATGCTGACTTCAACAATGTCCGCTAATTTAGGACGATATAGCTTAGGTTGTTGGCAAAAATACCAACTTTTTGGCATTTGAGGTTTAATAAAATTAGCCGCAACAATGGCATTAATGGATAATTCAATCTTTTGCGAGTCAGTTAATGCCAATATTTGACAACTATCATAAAATTGATAATAGGATGTTGCATCACTCACTGAAAATGGAAATTCCCTAAAAACATCAGGAATTAACATTTTACTGGAATAACATGAACGAAATAACATATCGTTTGATACTTCAAGCATCAAACTATCATATTGATTATCAAAATACCAACGCCAACAATCAGTTGGTCGAAAAGCAATTTTCATTGATATGTTATCCCTCCATAAAATAAAAAAATTACATAAAAGATAACATAATATAGGTAAAAAATAAATAAAAAAGTAAAATAAAATTTATTTAATTATATAATTTTTAAAAATTTTAGTGATCCATTATCAAGATCAAAACGATCTAAGTTAGATCCTTTTTATCCCATTTGCGATCCTTTAAGATCACATCAAATTTAATACTAAAATTTAACTTAAACAAACCCGCTATTTTTTCTAACATTTATCCATAAAAAAAGGTGCAATTAAGCACCTTTTTGCGACCAAGCCAATTTGGCTAATTGATTGATTAACTAGCAACATTGATACGTTTCATATCAGTCATATAGCTTCTTAATTTACGGCCAATAATTTCAATTGGGTGATGACGAATTTTATCATTTACATCACGTAATTGCGCATTATCAACGCTACCTTCAGGGATCGCTTTACCAAGATCGCCCGATTGTAACATTGGCATAAATTTTTCTTTTAATAATGGTATCGCTGCATTAGCGAAAAGATAATTACCATATTCAGCAGTATCAGATATCACCACATTCATTTCGTATAAACGCTTACGGGCAATCGTATTGGCAATTAAAGGAAGTTCATGTAAGGATTCATAATAAGCTGATTCTGGTAAAATACCTGACTCAAGCATGGTTTCAAAAGCAAGTTCAACCCCGGCTTTTACCATAGCGACCATGACTACACCCTGATCAAAGTAGGCTTGTTCATCAATTTTACCTTGGTATTCAGCGGCTTTTTCAAAGGCTGTTTCACCGGTTTCTTTACGCCATTTTAATAAGTTAGCATCATCATTTGCCCAGTCTTTCATCATGGTTGCTGAAAATTCACCCGAAATAATATCATCCATATGTTTACGATAAAGATCAGTCATGATCACTTTTAATTCTTTAGCTAATGCATTAGCGCGTAACTTAGCCGGATTCGACAAGCGATCCATCATTAAGGTAATACCACCTTGTTTCAATGCTTCGGTAATGGTTTCCCAACCAAATTGTAATAATTTACATGCATAAGCCGGATCCACACCGTCTGCCACAAGTTTATCAAAACAAAGTAATGACCCTGTTTGCAACATACCGCAAAGGATCGTTTGTTCTCCCATAAGATCAGATTTAACTTCAGCAACAAATGAAGACTGTAAAACACCAGCACGATGTCCACCGGTAGCCGCCGCCCATGCTTTGGCGATAGCTAAACCTTCACCTTTAGGATCGTTTTCAGGGTGAACGGCGATCAGAGTCGGAACACCAAAACCTCGTTTATACTCTTCACGTACCTCTGTTCCTGGACACTTCGGCGCAACCATGACAACCGTGATATCAGGACGAATTTTTTCGCCAACTTCAACAATATTAAAACCATGAGAATAACCTAAAGCGGCTCCCTGTTTCATCAATGGTTGTACTGCTTTTACTACCGCTGAGTGTTGTTTGTCGGGTGTTAAATTAATCACTAAATCAGCTGTAGGAATTAACTCTTCATAACTGCCTACTTTAAATCCATTTTCAGTTGCTTTTTTCCATGAAGGACGCTTTTCTGCAATCGCTTCTTTACGTAAAGCATAGGCAATATCAAGTCCTGAATCCCGCATATTTAAACCTTGATTCAGACCTTGCGCACCACATCCTACTATTACAATTTTTTTGCCTTTTAAAAAATCGGCTTCTGATGCAAATTCATCACGAGCCATAAAACGGCATTGACCAAGTTGGTGTAATTTTTCACGTAAATTCAGAGTATTAAAATAGTTTGACATTAGGATCTCCATTAATTTATTTGTCATAATCGAATTGTCCAACACTATAACTGAATTTAATTATTGCGAAAATTGATATATTTAAAAAATCATATTGCATAAAATGCAATATACTTGCTAAATGTAATGCTTTCTTTTACTCTAAGCCACTATTTAATTATTGATAAATTTTTCAATATGGATACACGATATAAGCAAGCAAAAAAAGAAGCTAAGCTTTCACTGTTATTAACAATTATTTATCTTCTTGGCTGGATTGTTTGTGCTTACGGCGCTGGCGATAGGACTGGCTTTTTGGGGCTTCCATTATGGTTTGAATTATCCTGCATTATGGTACCTGTCGGGTTTATTTTATTATGCTGGATCGTTGTAAAATTTCATTTCAAAAACATCTCATTAGAACAAACTAAGTGATCAAACAATGCATTTAGATATTATATTACCGCTAGTCATCTATCTTATTTTTGTGTTTGCCTTATCTATCTATGCTTATGTTAAACGCAAAAAAGTCAATCAATTTACTGATTACTTTATTGGTAATCGAACAATGGGAGGATTTTTGCTCGCCATGACACTGGCGGCAACTTACATCAGTGCCAGCTCGTTTATTGGTGGTCCCGGTGCGGCTTACAAATTCGGACTGGGTTGGGTTCTGCTGTCTATGATTCAAGTCCCTACTGTCTTGCTATCTTTGGGTATTTTGGGCAAAAAATTTGCCATTCTAGCGCGCAAGTATAATGCTATCACGCTAAGTGATATGCTCTATGCTCATTATAAAAGTAAAACCATTGTCTGGTTTGCCAGTATTGCTTTAGTCGTCGCCTTTGTCGGTGCAATGACTGTCCAGTTTGTCGGTGGTGCTCGATTATTAGAATCTTCAGTAGGCATACCTTATAAACTCGGTCTACTTATTTTCGGTATTGGTACGGTGATATATACTGCATTTGGCGGATTTCGAGCTAGTATCTTAAACGATG
This sequence comes from Gilliamella sp. B3801, assembly GCF_026536645.1. NCBI lineage: Bacteria > Pseudomonadati > Pseudomonadota > Gammaproteobacteria > Orbales > Orbaceae > Gilliamella > Gilliamella sp. B3801. Next base: position 40,416 of record NZ_JAFNNR010000013.1, on the reverse strand, counting down.
CTTTCCAAGGTTTAGTGATGATCATTGGCTCAATATTACTTTTAACCGCCATTATTTATGCTGGTGGTGGATTAACCGCTATTGTTGAGCGTTTGAAAGAAATTGATCCTGCATTATTAACCCCACAAGGCCCTGGCAATTTTATGGACTTTCCATTTATGGCATCATTCTGGATTTTAGTCTGTTTTGGTGTGGTTGGTTTACCGCATACAGCAGTACGTTGTATGGCGTATAAAGACAGTAAAGCGGTACATCGGGGCATCATTATCGGTACGATTGTTGTTACAGTTATTATGTTAACCATGCACCTTTCTGGTGCACTTGGGCGAGCAATTATTGATGATTTAACCATTCCCGATCAAATTGTCCCAACTTTAATTATTAAAGTGATGTCGCCACTCGCAGCAGGCATCTTTTTGGCTGCTCCTCTGGCTGCGATTATGTCAACCATTAACGCGCAACTGTTACAAGTCTCTTCAGTGATTATAAAAGATCTGTTTTTAAGCATAAAACCTGAAACAAAATGCAGTGACAAAACCTTAACGCGAATATCAGTTATCATTACCTTTATTTTTGGCGCACTGCTCATTTTAGCAGCTTGGAATCCACCGGATATGATAATTTGGTTAAATTTACTTGCTTTTGGTGGGCTGGAAGCGGTATTTTTATGGCCTTTGGTACTTGGCTTATATTGGAAGAAAGCTAATGCAACTGGCGCATTATGTTCAATGTTTGCTGGAGCCATTAGTTATACCTTTTTAGCCGCTTATAACATTAAAATTTGTTCTTTCCATCCAATTGTTCCTTCATTAATTATTGGATTGGTTGTTTTTATCATCGCCAATATATTTGGTAACTTAAGGAAAAATTATGCCTTGGATTCAACTCAAAATTAACACAACAAGTGATCTTGCTGAACCAATAAGTGAGCTTTTGGAAGAATCAGGGGCGTTATCTGTCACATTTCAAGATACCTATGATACGCCTGTGTATGAACCCTTACCCGGTGAAACAAAACTTTGGGGTAATACAGATGTAATTGGGCTTTACGATGCTCAAACTGATTTAGATGAATTGAAAGCAATATTAAATCTTGATCAATATTCTTATAAATTCGAACAATTAGAGGATAAAGATTGGGAACGCGAGTGGATGGACAATTTTCATCCTATGCAATTTGGTCAACGCTTATGGATTTGTCCAAGTTGGCGCCCAGTCCCTGATCCTAATGCGATCAATGTTATGTTAGATCCAGGTTTAGCTTTTGGAACAGGTACCCACCCTACCACTGCGTTATGTCTTAAATGGCTTGATAGCTTAGACTTAAAAGATAAATTAGTGATTGATTACGGATGTGGTTCGGGAATTCTCGCCATTGCTGCACTAAAACTAGGAGCAAAACGTGTCATCGGCATTGACATTGATCCTCAAGCTATTCAAGCCAGTCGAGATAATGCAGAACGTAACAATGTAAGTCATGACATTGAACTTTATTTAACTGAAGATATTCCTGATAATTTACAAGCTGATGTTTTAGTCGCCAACATTTTGGCTGGACCATTAAAAGAACTTGAACCTAATATCAATAGTCTGATTAAACCAGCGGGATTACTTGGATTATCGGGTATTTTGACTTCTCAATCTCAAAGCGTCTGTACCGCTTACCAACCCCATTTTGATCTTGATCCCGTCGCTGAGCAAGAAGAATGGTGTCGAATTACTGGCAAAAAAAAGTAAAAAAATGACATTACCCCCTTTTAAGTTCGAGAAAAAATGCGTAATATAGCCGACCTTAAATTACTAAGCATTGGTAAGGTTACATTAAGAAATAATTTAATCGCCGCACCAATGGCAGGAATTAGTGACAGACCATTTCGAAATTTATGCTACCAGTTTGGTGCTGGTCTGACTATTTCAGAGATGTTTTTAGCTAATTCAGATGTTTGGCAAACAGATAAATCTGCTTTAAGAATGGTCTCAACGCAAGATTTGGGCATTCGCGCAGTACAAATAGTGGGTGCCGATCCTGACGAAATGGCTAAAGCGGCAGAATTTAATGCCAAACATGGGGCTGAGTTAATTGACATTAACATGGGATGCCCTGCAAAAAAGGTTAATAAAAAATTGGCAGGTTCTGCTTTAATGCAGTACCCGCAATTAATTGAACAGATTTTGCAAAAAGTTGTTGGTGCCGTTGATGTGCCAGTAACATTAAAAATGCGGACTGGATGGGATAAAAATCATAGAAATTGCATTGAAATCGCACAAATTGCGCAGGATTGTGGCGTAAAGGCGATTACTATTCACGGGCGCACCCGTGAATGTCTATTTAAGGGTGTAGCTGAATATGAATCGATTAAAGCAGTGAAAAAAAAGGTATCCATTCCAGTCATTGCTAATGGTGATATTTGCACCCCTGAACAGGCAAAAGATGTTTTTCAATATACGCAAGCTGATGCTATAATGATCGGCCGAGCGGCACAAGGGCGACCTTGGATATTTGAAGAAATTGCATTCTATTTAACACATGGAAAGTTACAAAAAGAAAAGACAGTTGATGAAGTTGAACAAATCGTTTTTACGCACCTTGAAGAACTTTATCAATTTTACGGAGAATACAAAGGATTACGGATTGCCAGAAAGCATGTAAATTGGTATACCAAGAATTATGCTGATAGCGATCATTTTAGGCGCTTATTTAGTGTACTTAGCACCACCAGTGAGCAAGCTAGAACACTAAAAGCATTTTTTAGTCAAATTAGAAACAACAAAAAGAGTTAAGAATACTATGTCAGAACAACGCGTTACAGCTGCAGCACTAAAATTTACAACTGTAAACTCTCAAGACCAAATAACACAAAAACCTTTGCGAGATTCTGTCAAGCAAGCTTTAAAAAACTATTTATCACAACTTAATGGTGAAGATCCTAATGATCTATATGAATTAGTGTTAGCTGAAGTTGAACACCCATTCCTTGATATGGTTATGCAATATACACGTGGTAATCAAACTCGAGCGGCTAATATGCTCGGTATTAACCGTGGTACACTACGTAAAAAATTAAAACAATATGGAATGAGCTAATCGAACTGATATTGATAAGCTTATTTCATACAAAAAAAGCACCTGTTTATTAGGTGCTTTTTTGTTTTTATAACAATAAAAAATCATACGGATTAAAAATCAATACACATATTGATAATGAATTTTAAACAAATGTTTGTTAAAATACGCTGATTTTTAAATTATCTAATCTGGAGAATTCTATGGCAGGTCATAGTAAGTGGGCCAATACCAAACATCGTAAAGCGGCGCAAGATGCTAAACGCGGTAAAATTTTTACTAAAATTATTCGAGAACTTGTAACGGCAGCCAAACTAGGTGGTGGCGATCCAGCGTCAAATCCTCGTTTACGTGCAGCAATGGATAAAGCACTATCAAATAATATGACACGCGATACCATGAATCGTGCTATTGCGCGTGGTGTAGGTGGTGAAGATGATAGTGATATGGAAACCATCATCTATGAAGGTTATGGCCCTGCAGGTACTGCCGTCATGGTTGAATGCCTAAGTGATAACCGTAATCGTACAGTATCAGAAGTACGTCATGCTTTCACCAAAACTGGTGGTAATTTAGGTACTGACGGTTCTGTATCCTATTTGTTTACCAAAAAAGGCGTTATTTCTTATCCTACAGGTACAGATGAAGACAAAGTAATGGATGCAGCTTTAGAAGCTGGAGCTGATGATGTTGTCACTTATGATGATGGTGCAATTGATGTCTTTACCACACCAGAATCATTTGGCGAAGTAAAAGATGCACTTGATGCAGCAGGTTTAGTTGCTGAATCAGCTGAAGTATCAATGATTCCAGCGACCAAAGTTGATCTTGATATTGATTCTGCACCAAAATTATTACGTTTGATCGACATGCTTGAAGATTGTGATGATGTTCAAGAAGTATACCATAATGGTGAAGTTTCGGACGAAGTTGCTGCCGCTCTTTAATGTCTATCATTCTTGGCATAGATCCTGGTTCTCGTTTGACGGGTTACGGTGTAATTCGTCAAACAGGACGACAATTAACCTATCTTGGTAGTGGTTGTATTCGTACAGCCGTCGATGATTTACCAACTCGATTAAAACGCATTTATGCAGGCGTTAGCGAAATCATCTTACAATTCCAACCGGATATGTTCGCTATCGAACAAGTCTTTATGGCACGTAATGCCGATTCAGCATTAAAGTTAGGGCAAGCTAGAGGCTCAGCTATTGTTGCTGCGGTCAACAACGATTTACCTGTTTTTGAATATGCGGCTCGTTTAGTAAAACAAAGTGTAGTAGGCACAGGGGCAGCCGATAAAAAGCAAGTTCAACACATGGTTAAACTCTTGTTAAAATTATCTGCCAGTCCACAAGCCGATGCCGCTGACGCATTAGCTATCGCAATTACTCATGCCCATATGAGTCGACATCTAGTCAAATCTATTAAATAATCTTAATTAGACGATATTGCCCTTGCAAAATAACGCGATCAGCTAACCTAAATAGTAATTGATGCACCTAAATATCAATAGTAAACCGACAATGTTATTTAATCATTGAATCAATTTTTTTACCTTGTTATTTACTATGAGATCATATTTTGATAATGATAAGATTAAAAACTCAATAAAAAAGCACGATTTTATCGTGCTTTTTGTTGGTTATCTTATTAATAAGATTTCGATTTTTTTAACACATCCTAGCTGGTGCTAAGATATGCTTTTCAATTTTCCAAGTCACTATTTTTGGTCAGTGTTGTGCGAAAAATTACGTGGTAAAACGACCTTATTTTTATGTTTAGTAAACATTTTAGTAATAAATAAGAAGAATAATGGTACATAGAATATCGCTAAGAATGTTGCTGTTAACATACCACCAATTACCCCTGTACCTACCGCGTTTTGGCTTGCTGAACCTGCACCACTATTTAATGCTAAAGGTAACACCCCTAAAATAAAGGCGAACGATGTCATTAAAATTGGGCGTAAACGTAATCGACAAGCTTCAAGTGTTGCATCAATCAGCGATTTACCTTCTTTTTCTAAAGCATCTTTTGCAAATTCAACAATTAATATCGCATTTTTCGCAGACAGTCCCATTGTGGTTAATAGACCGACAATAAAGTAAATATCATTATCAAGTCCTCTAAACATTGTTGCAACCACCGTTCCTAAAATACCAAGTGGAATCACAAATAGTATTGAAATTGGTACACTCCAACTTTCGTACAATGCAGCTAATGCCAAGAACACGACAATAATAGAGATTATATAAAGTGTTGTTGTTTGCGATCCTGTTTGACGTTCTTGATAAGAAATATCTGTCCAGTCAAACGTAAAGCCTTTTGGTAAGTCTTTTGATAGCTGTTCCATTATTGCCATAGCTTGACCAGAACTTAAGCCCGGCGCAGCAGATCCACTAATTCCCATTGCAGCAACACCATCATAACGAACAAGTGATGGTGAACCATAGCTTTTTGAAGTAGTCGCAAATGCATCATAAGGAACCATTTGACCTTTTTGATTTTTTACATGCCAATAACTAAAATCATCAGGCAACATTCGATAAGCCGCTTCAGATTGAAGGTACACTTTTTTGACTCGGTTATTATAGACAAAGTCATCGATATAAGCAGAACCTAATGCGGTAGATAATACTGTATTGACGCTACTGACAGAAACACCAAGCGCTTGAGCTGTTTCGAAATCCACATTAATTTTATACTGAGGAACATCTAACATACTGCCCGGACGCACTTGTTGAAGTTCTGGTCTTTTCGATGCTTGTCCTAAGATTTGATAAAAAGCACCCATTAAGGCTTCATGCCCTTGTCCTGAAGTGTCTTTTAACATATAGGAGAAACCATTAGCCATCCCTAACGACGGAACCGCCGGTAAGTTAGCTATAATTACTCGACCTTCAGTAATGGTAGATGCAAAGCCCCAACCACTGCCAACTAAAGCATCCACTTTTTGATCAGGGCGTTTACGCTCATCCCAATCTTTTAACCGAACAAATCCAAGTCCCATATTTTGTCCACGACCTACCATACTAAACCCTGCAACAGTAAAGACTTCTTTAACAGAATCAGCTTTCTTTTCCATATAAAACTGAGTTGTTTTATTCAATACTGACATGGTTTGTTCTAATGTTGATCCGGGTGGTAATTCGACCATGACAATCAATACACCCTGATCTTCATTAGGTAAAAACCCTGTTGGTAAGCGGTTAAATCCAAATATTAATCCAACAATGATAACGATATAACAAACAAAGGCAATTAATGGATAACGTATTACTTTAATTACGCCTTTCTCATAAGTATGCAGTCCTTTGTTATAAAATTTATTAAACGCGCCAAAGAATAGTTTGGTTCCTTTATCACACCAGCTAAATGGTGGAATCACGAGTAATTTTTCCCCAAACGTTGATTTTTTGTTTTTACTTTTTGATGGTGCTTTTAAAATCTGAGCACAAAGTGCAGGCGTTAAAACGATTGCCATAATCACAGACAATGACATCGAGGTAACAATGGTAATTGAGAATTGACGATAAATTCCCCCTGCTGCACCACCATAAAATGCCATAGGTACAAATACAGCAGATAATACAACGGCAATACCAATTAAAGCAGAGGTTATCTGTTCCATTGATTTAACCGTTGCATCATACGGAGACAATCCTTCATCATGCATGATACGCTCAACGTTTTCGATAACGACGATAGCATCATCGACCAGTAACCCGATAGCTAACACCATAGCAAACATCGACAACGTATTTATGGTAAATCCACAAATATATAAGATTGCAAACGTTCCTAACAATACAACCGGAACGGTAATGGTTGGTATGAGAGTTGAGCGAAGATTTTGCAAAAATATATACATGACGATAACAACTAACACAATTGCTTCAATCAGAGTATGCACAACATTACTGATAGATAATTTAACAAATGGTGTTGTATCGTATGGATAGGCAAATTTAATATCTTCTGGGAAGATTGCCGATAATTCTTCGATTTTCTTATCAACCAATTCAGAGGTATCTAATTGGTTTGCGCCTGTTGCCAGATAAATAGCTAAACCAGCCGATGCTTTACCGTCATAGCGAGAGATAAAATTATAATCAGATGCACCAATTTCAACGTTAGCAACATCTTTTAGTAAAATATTAGAACCGTCGGTATTGACCCGAACTAAAATATTTTGAAATTGTTCCGGTGTTTTTAAACGAGATTGAGCCGTTATCGTTGCATTAAGTTCCTGACCTTCAGTTGAAGGTAATGCACCCAATTGCCCTGCAGTTACTTGAGCGTTTTGTGCTTGAATTGCCGCAATAATTTCTTCAATTGACATGTTGAAATAATTGAGTTTATTTGGGTCAAGCCAAATACGCATTGCATATTCAGAGCCAAATAAAGTGGTATCACCAACACCTTGAACACGACGGATCGGATCTTGCACAGTCGAATAAATAAAGTCAGCAATATCTGCTTGAGTCTTTTGGGGATTCGTTGAGTAAAAACCAATAACTTTTAGGAAGTTAGTATTGTTTTTAGCAACTGAAACACCATTTTTTTGAACACTTTCAGGTAAACGAGACTTAATACTTTCAACTTTATTTAACACCTGCACTTGCGCAAAATCAGGATTCGTTCCCGGCGCAAACGTCAACGTAGTTTGAACAACACCTTGCGCACTACTGGTTGATTTCATATAGATTAAATTATCTATCCCAGTCAGATTTTGTTCGATTAACTGTGTAACGGTGTTTTCAATAGTTTGTGCATCTGCACCAGGATAAGCCGCTGAAACAGTAACAGCAGGAGGAGCAATATCGGGGTATTGTTCAACTGCTAGCAGTTTTATACATAGTGCCCCGCCTAGCATCATCATGATAGCTATTACCCATGCAAAAACGGGTCTATCAATAAAAAACTTAGCCATAATTAAATCTACCCCTGTTTTATTTCACGCTGTTTTTGATAATATTATCTAACTGTTCTTGAGTAAGAGTAGCTGGCTCACCAACAATTTGGCCTGTCATTGGTTTACCCATTTCAACTGCCGTTAAATTAAGTAAACCCGTCGTGATAACTTGTTCACCAATATCAATACCTTTCGTCACTACCCAATAACCATTGATACCAGTATAAACTTGAATATCTTGACGATATTCAATCGTATTATCTGGTTTAAGGATTTTTGCTGTATATTGGCCTTTACCATTACTCGTAATACCTTGTTGAGGAACGAGTTTTGCATTTTTAATATAGCCTAAAGTCAATTGAGGTTTGACAAACATACCGGGCAAAATTTTGCCATCTTGATTTGGAAATTCAGATCTGAGGGTAACGGTACCTGTCGTTTCATTCACCGTCATATCAGAAAATTTGATACTCCCTGCTACGTCATATTTCGAACCGTCATTAAAATAAAGTTCAACATTATTTCCTTTCGCTGGTTCAAAAATCACGTTTTGATCTTGATTATATTTATTGTAACGCGTTGCTGCTTCTGTCATATCAACATAAATAGGATCAAGTTTTTGAACTAAAGCTAACGCTGTTGCTTGACCTGCTGAAACTAATGCACCTTCAGTGACACTTGATTTACCAATATAGCCATCAATAGGGGAATAGACTTTAGTATAATCTAAATTAACTTTAGCGGTATGTTCAGCTGCTTGAGCAACAAGTACACTAGCTTCTGCCTGCTGAGCATCTGCCGCCGCTTTATCATAATCTTGCTGACTAATGGATTTGGTTTTTAATAAACCGGCATAACGTTTTAAAGTCAGCTGGGCAATACTAGCATTGGCTTTAGCACTTGCTACACTTGCAACAGCACTGTCATAGTTAGCTTGATAAATAGCAGGATCGATTTGATAAAGTGATTGCCCTGCTTTTACATTTGAGCTTTCTTCAAATTCTCGTTTTAAAACGATGCCACTTACTTGAGGTCTAATTTCAGCAATTTGCGAAGCGACAACTCGACCGGGTAAACCAATCTTTAAAGTGTAATTCAATGGCTCTACTTTAAACACCGTAACTTTTGGTATCTGATTATTACCGCCTTGTGATTTGTTATCATCGCAGCTTGACAGTAAAAATAAGCTGGTGAGCGCTACCGGAATGGTGAGTAATAGCTTGTTAAATCTCATATAAAATTGACCTCAATCAACAAAATTGTTATTTTTAATAATTATAAATCTTATTTAAAAGTAACCGATGATTTTACAAAAAATATGCATAAATTGTAAGTATCTTTACAGGTTAATAGCACAGAGTTCTAAAAATTAAAATCTAACATTATTAATAAAAAAATATATACCGATAATTATGATTATTGGCAGAAATAAAGTAATATATGCTTATTGATTTTTAGTGCGAAAAAATTAGGCTTGATAAGATGACACAATCAAAGGCATTTATGTACTGACAATCAATTGAATTTTTTTAATTTGCAAAGAAAAAGTAATTATTTTACATTGTGGTACTCCGTAATCACTTCATTCGATTCTTTTATTGAGTGATTTGAGTCTTTATTTAATTTAATTCTGAGATGGTTATTATGGATAATTTACGTATTGTTCTGATTGTTATTGCATCCTTGGTCATTATTGCATTATTGATTCATGGATTATGGATTAATAAAAAGGAACGTTCTTCTCTGTTTAATTCAGATAAAAAAAGGAATATTAACCCTATTGCTCAACAGCAAACAGACATTTATATGGATGAAATAGAAGAAGATGATGTAATACTGATTAACCCCAAAAATAAAAAAACAACAACACCGCATGTTGAAATTGTTGAGATCATTGAAAAAGAAGCACCTCCTCAACAAGAGGATTTATTTAGTCATCAACCGATAGACGAACCAGAAGAAGATACTATCCCTGAACCAGTGATTAATCTTAATCAGGATCTCTTTGAAAATGAACCATTAGAAGAAAAAGTCGAAACAGAAAGTCAACTTGAAAAAACAGAAACAATCACAATAAGTGAAGAAATTCATGAAGTAGAACCTGTTAAGCAAAACGAAGTTTTGAACACTGAATCATCAGCTGACCATCATGAATCTGAAAAAGCAAACATCGACCATGAAGAAGATAAAACAGAAATCATTGTGTTAAATGTAACTGGCATTAATGGTCGATTATTACAAGGTGATGTATTACTTGCCAGTATTATGCAATCAGGTTTTCAATTCGGTGATATGCGAATTTTTCATCGCCATGTCGATCCTGCGGGCAACGGTCCTGTTTTATTTAGTTTAGCAAATATGGTTAATCCAGGCTATTTGGATCCTGAGACCATGCACGAATTTACCACACCTGGCGTTTCAATTTTTATGATTGCACCGACACAAGGAAACAATCAGCAAAATTTTAAACTCATGTTACAAACAGCACAACGTATAGCCGATGATGTTAATGGTGTTGTCTTAGATGATTCCCAACACATGCTAACACCACAAAAAATCGATAGCTACAAAGAACGCATCAAAAAAGCGTGCAACGAAATATAACCCAAATATAATAATAATTTTATCAACACCACCAACATTAGTTGGTGGTAAATGGACGGGAAATAAAAAGATTCTGATCCGATTGTTAACGATATTCACCATGATGAACATATTGATTTAATCAAGTCATTCATACTTGATTGGTGTCTAATAACATTTAAAAATCTTACTTTAAATTAAGAGCATACTAACATGTCACTATCTAATTTACCCGAAAACCTTACCCATGATTCACAACAAAAAGTCATCACTGAAGTTCAATCTTTACGTGATAAGATAAGACATCATGAATATTGTTATTATGTCTTAGATGCGCCTGAAATTCCGGATGCGGAATATGACAAATTGATAAAACAGCTTCAAACTATTGAACAGCAGCATCCCGAATTGATTACTCCTGACTCCCCTACTCAAAGGGTTGGCGGTGCTCCCCTATCTCAATTTGCCTCGATAAAACATGAAATACCAATGTTATCTTTAGATAATGTTTTTGATGAGACAAGTTTTATTGCCTTCAATAAAAGAGTAAAAGATCGCTTACACTTAAAAGAAAATGAACCGGTAGAATATTGTTGTGAATTAAAATTAGATGGATTAGCGGTAAGTTTACTTTATGAAGATGGTCAATTTGTACAAGCTGCAACCCGAGGAGACGGCACAACAGGAGAAGACATTACCGCCAATGTCAAAACCATAAAAACCATTCCACTGGTTTTAAGAGGAGAGCAGATACCAAGACGCTTAGAAGTTCGAGGTGAAGTGTTCATGTCTCACAAGGGCTTTGCCAAACTCAATGCTGAAGCAGAAAAACGAAACGAAAAAGTCTTTGCAAATCCTCGTAATGCAGCCGCTGGCTCTCTGAGACAATTAGACCCTAAAATTACAGCTAAAAGACCTTTATCGTTTTTCTGTTATGGTTTAGGTGTTATTGAAGGTGCCAATCTGCCTAATACGCATTATGACCGTTTAATGCAACTTAAAACTTGGGGATTACCTGTTAGTGATAAAGTTCAAGTGCGAAAAGGTGCGCAAGCTGCTTTAGATTACTTTAAACAAATTGGTGAAGAGCGCATGTCATTGGATTTTGACATAGACGGTGTGGTCATCAAAGTAAACAGTATCGCTTTACAAGAAGAACTCGGCTTTGTTGCCCGTGCTCCTCGTTGGGCAACGGCGTTTAAGTTTCCCGCGCAAGAAGAAATCACCCAATTAAATAAAGTTGACTTTCAAGTCGGTAGAACAGGCGCAATTACACCTGTTGCAAGACTAGAACCGGTATCTGTTGCAGGTGTGATTGTCAGTAATGCAACTTTGCATAACAGTGATGAAATCGCCCGATTAGGTGTCCGTGAAGGTGACTATGTTTCTATACGCCGTGCAGGTGATGTGATTCCTAAAATTGTATCGGTCATATTAGATCGAAGACCAGCCGACACCAAAGCGATTATCTTTCCAACCCACTGCCCGATTTGTGGTTCGCTAATTGTTCGCGATGAAGGGCAAGCGGTATCTCGCTGTGCAGGTGGACTTATTTGTCCAGCACAACGAAAAGAAGCGCTTAAACATTTTGTATCCCGTCGAGCCATGAATGTGGAAGGAATGGGTGATAGACTAATTGAACAGTTAGTGGATAAAGATTATGTTAAAACACCCGCAGATCTTTATAGACTCACGGTACCATTACTATGTTCGTTAGATAAAGTAGGCGATAAATCGGCTAAAAATTTATTAGCAGCACTTGATACATCGAAAAACACAACTTTAAGCCGCTTTATTTTTGCGCTTGGTATACCAAATGTCGGTGAAGTGACGGCTGAAAATTTAGCTAACCAATTTGGTAATTTAACGGCAATTGAAAATGCATCACTTGAACAACTACAATTAGTTAATGATATTGGTGTGGTTATTGCTGAAAGCATCATTGATTTTTTCCAAGAACCCCATAACCGCGACGTAATAGAACAGTTAACCAGTGATGACATTGGTATTCATTGGCAAGACACCAATCCCCAAGCACAAACAATGGCAACCGATTCACCTTTTTCGGGTAAAACGATTGTTTTAACCGGGACTTTATCTGTTTTAACACGTGATGAAGCCAAAGATAAATTAAAACAACTTGGTGCCAAAGTGACGGGAAGCGTATCAAAAAATACTGATCTGGTGATTGCCGGTGAATCTGCCGGTTCAAAATTAGAAAAAGCGCAACAACTTGGCATTAAAGTCATTGATGAACAAGAGATGTTAAGTTTGCTAAATGAATAAGATTGTTTGGACTTGTCCAGTTATAAAGACTATAACTGGCAACTCAACACCAAGGAGAAATTTATGCCATTATTAGATAGTTTTAAAGTAGATCATACTAAAATGAAAGCCCCTTTTGTCCGCGTTGCAAAAACGATGGTAACCCCTAAAGGTGATAATATCACTGTGTTTGATCTTCGTTTTACTATTCCAAATAAAGCACTACTACCCGAAAAAGGGATCCATACTTTAGAACATCTATTTGCAGGGTTTATGCGCGATCATCTAAACAGTGATACTATTGAAATTATTGATATCTCGCCTATGGGATGCCGCACAGGATTTTACATGAGCTTAATCGGTCAACCTGATGAATCGCTCGTTGTTGATGCTTGGCTCAAATCCATGCATGATGTCCTCAGTGTAACATCACAAAACCAAATACCCGAATTAAACGAATACCAATGTGGCACATACAAGATGCATTCATTGGATGAAGCCAAGGCTATTGCTGAAAAAATAATTCACTCAGGTATCGGTATTTGTCATAATCAAGATATCGCATTAACCGACGCTCAACTTGCCAAAATGGGTCACTAGGAGTTTTTTATGCCAAATGTTGTCATCGATTTTTTAGAAGGTCGTACTATTGAACAAAAACGAGAAATGGCGAAACGTGTAACGGAAGCGATTGTTCAAACGCTTAATTGTAAGCCTGAAGCAGTACAAATTATTATGCACGAATTATCCAAAGATCAGCTAGCAAATGGCGGTGAGCTAAGAATTGATAAGGAATAATACTTTTTTAATTCTGTTATTAATAATGATTAATCCAGCTCTATACTCGACATCTATTGCATAACAAAATAGTACGCAAATCTAAAAAAACCTCAAAAAATCATCACTAATTTTTTGAGGTTTAAATATATCAATTATTTTTGCTTTAACTAGTGTTGACCATTTTTCATGCCACATCCTACCAATTATCAATAATGTAAAAATGTGTTTAATGATCGCAGTGATGAAGATGAAGCAAATGTCCCATTTTATTAGCTTTGGTTTCTAAATAGTGTTCGTTATTTGGATTCTCGCCTACTTCCAAAGGAACTCTTTCTGTAACTTGAATTCCAGCTTGTTCTAACACTCTTATCTTTTCAGGATTATTAGTTAGTAAACGAATTTGTGATACACCAAGCAGTGTCAGCATATCAGCACAAAGTTTAAAATCACGCTCATCAGCAGCAAATCCTAACTGCTCATTCGCTTCCACCGTATCAAGCCCTTGGTCTTGCAGGGCATAAGCTCTAATTTTATTTAATAAACCGATATTACGCCCTTCTTGCCGATGATAGATTAAAATGCCTTGACCTTCTTTTGCAATTTGTTTTAAAGCTGCTTCTAATTGAAAACCACAATCACACCGTAAACTAAATAACGCATCACCCGTTAAACACTCCGAATGCACTCTGGTTAAAACAGATGTTGCCTTTGAAATGTCACCAAAAACTAATGCGACGTGATCCTTGCCAGTTGCAATTTCTTCAAAACCTACCATAGTGAAACAACCCCATGGTGTTGGTAGTTTCGCTTCTGCGACATGTTTTAATTGCATTATTATCTCCGTATTAAATGAATAACATAAACGAGAATCTATTAAAAATAAACCACATTTATGATAAAATAGACAGCACAATATGCTTAGTTGAGTTTTTAAATGGGGTTAGTTATAAAAAAAACAATAGCTGCATTGGCTATTTTTTTAGTCGTACCATTGTTTATTATAGTCATAAATTGGCATTGGCTACCAGACACATTGAACGATAAATCAGAATATTTTTTTTGGGTTACTGAAACAGCAAGTTACCCATGGGCAATAATAACATCAATATTTTATTTCATTTTATTTTGTGCTTTGCTAGTCAGCAAAACAGATAAAATGTTAAAAAAGATTGTATTAGTATGGTTGGTTCTCGTGAGTGCTGTCCTCAGCGGACAAGTGATAAAATCTATCATAAAATCACAAACAGCAGAATCAAGACCTTTCGTCTTATGGATAACAAAAGAACATAATACAACTGACCAATATTTTTATTCATTAACCAAGCCAGAAAGAGCCGCTTTTATCAAAGAATCATTAATCAATTCATTTACAATACCGAATTGGTTATCCAAACACTGGCAAAATGAAACAGGGTATTCTTTTCCCTCTGGTCATACACTATTTGCAGCAACATTTGCTTTTTTAGCCATTGTGCTACTTAACTTCAGGCGTAATTATATCTTTATATCGTTGATTGTGATATGGACGGTATTAATAGAAATAAGTCGATTATTACTAGGTATGCATACTCCTATAGATTTAATATTATCTGTCATCATTGGTTGGGGTATTGCATTAATCTGCTATTTTTATGCTAAAAAATGGCATATAGTAACGTAATCATTTACCCAGTTTTTGCGTTACTAAACGATTTAATGCCTTTAGATAAATCGGTAACAGGTTGTTTAACCGATAAATGGATAACAATAAAGAATAAAAAGTATTAAAAAGAAGAAAGGTCAACATTATGAAATTAATTTTATCGATTATATTGATTATTGCTATTTTTGCATTGTCTATTGCTTTAGGTGCAGCCAATGATCAAGTGGTGACATTTAATTATTTAGTTGCTAAATCAGAATTACGCTTATCTGTTCTGCTGGCAATTTTATTTGGCAGTGGTTTTCTGGTAGGTTGGTTTGTCACGGGTTACTTCTTTTTAAAATCGAAATTACAACACTCATCAACTAAACGCAAACTAAACAAATTACAAAAAAAGTATGATGAAGATATCGCAATAAATCAAAAAGCAACATTAACAAAAATTAATTAAGAATAGACGATTATGTTTGAACTGTTATTTCTGTTACTTCCTATCGCAGCCGCTTACGGTTGGTATATGGGTGACAGAAATGCAAAACAAAAATACTTAAACCAATCCAACCGGCTATCGCGCGAATATGTTGATGGCTTAAACTTTCTTTTATCAAATCAAAAAGATAAAGCTGTTGATTTGTTTTTAGATATGTTAAAAGAAGATGACAGCACCCTTGAGGCTCATTTAACTTTAGGAAACTTATTCCGTTCACGTGGTGAAGTTGATAGAGCCATACGCATTCATCAATCTTTAATGGAAAGTTCAGCATTGACGTTCGAACAACGCCTATTGGCAATACAGCAACTAGGGCGAGATTATATGGTTGCCGGTTTTTATGATCGTGCCGAAGAAATGTTCTTACAGTTAATTGATGAAGATGATTTTCAACAATATGCATTACAACAATTGATTATCATTTATCAATCAACCAGTGAATGGATCAATGCGATTAATGCTGCCACCAAATTAGTCAGATTAGGTAACATTAAATACAAGACAGATATTGCACAATTTTATTGCGAGTTAGCCGCTATTGCTATGTCTGCTGATGATATGGAAAAAGCTTATAACCTGTTACAAAAATCAGCTGCCGCTGATGCTAAATGTGCGCGTACCTCGCTCATGCTGGGTCGGGTATTAATGATACAAAACAAGAAAGAACAAGCCATTGAATCATTCAAACAAATTTTAACGCAAGATAAAGCCTTTATCGGTGAGGCATTACCTTTATTAAAAACATGTTATTTAGAATTAAATCAACCCGAACAGTTTAAACAATTTCTACAATTATGCGTTGATCAAGATAGTGGCAATGTTGCTGAATTAATGCTTGCCGATATAGTCGAAAAACAAAGCGGACTTGATGCTGCCCAAAACTACATGTATCGGGAATTACTCAAACACCCTAATTTAAAAGGGTTTTATCGATTGATGAATTACCACGTAGCCGATGCCGAAGAAGGTCGAGCAAAAGAAAGTCTTTCACTTTTACGTAAAATGGTTGGCGAACAGATTAAAACCGTCCCTAATTATCGCTGTATTAAATGCGGGTTTACGGTCAATTCCATTTACTGGCTATGTCCTGCTTGTCGTTCTTGGTCAACCATAAAACCTGTTCGTGATTTTGAACAACATTCAGATAATTAATAAGAGCTTTATATGTATTTAATTGATTCTCACTGCCATTTAGATAGCTTAGATTTTAGCAACAAATCGATTGATGAAGTATTGCAAGACGCAATACGTCACGATGTTAAACACTGCTTAAGTGTAGCAACCACACTTTCAGGCTATGAATCGATGAGAGATTTTTTAAAACCCTATACTAAACAGTGCTCATTTTCATGCGGTATTCATCCTCTTAATTTAGAAGAAGAAAGCTATGATGCCGATCGCTTTGAAACATTGGCAAGCCAAGATAATGTAATTGCGCTGGGCGAAACTGGGCTTGATTATTACTATCAACAAGATAATCTTGAACAACAACAAGCAAACTTTAAAGAACATATTCGGTTAGGTCGTAAACTCAATAAACCTATCATTGTTCATACACGCAATGCACGCCAAGACACCTTAAGAATCTTAAAAGAAGAGCATGTTTATTCTGGGGTCTTACACTGTTTTACCGAAGATATCGATACGGCCAAACAATTGCTAGATATCGGTTTTTATATCTCTTTTTCGGGCATTATCACCTTCAAAAATGCTGAATCATTACGTGAAGTTGCCAAATATGTCCCCATGGATCGTATTTTAGTTGAAACCGATTCACCTTATTTAGCACCTGTTCCCTATCGAGGCAAGGAAAACCAGCCAGCTTATGTTCGTGAAGTTGCTGACTATTTGGCAGTATTGAAAGGTGTTTCTATAGACGAAATAGCACGACAAACAACGAATAACTTTTGTCAATTATTTAATTTACAAGGGGCGTTACATGAGTAATAAGTTAACCATAGATTGGGATGATTTTTTAACGAATTATTGGCAAAAAAAGCCAGTTATTTTACGTGATGCTTTTAAACACTTTGTTGATCCTATCACGCCTGAAGAACTTGCAGGTTTAGCGATGGAAGAAGAGATTGATAGCCGAATAGTTACCAACAAAAATGGGAAATGGGATGCCCAATTTGGTCCTTTTATCGACTTTAGCCATTTAGGTGAAAACCATTGGAGTTTGCTGGTACAAGCAGTTGACCACTGGCATGAACAAGCAGCCACCTTAGTTGCCCCTTTTAAATGCTTGCCTCAATGGCAATTTGAAGATCTGATGATTTCTTACGCAACAGATAAAGCAGGCGTGGGGCCTCACATTGACAATTATGATGTATTTATCATACAAGGCAAGGGATGCCGACGTTGGCAAGTTGGCGACCGAAACGAACACTACAAACAATTTAGTGCTCACAAAGCATTGCTACATGTTGAAAGTTATCAACCCATCATTGACGAAGAAATTACAGCAGGCGATATTCTGTATATACCGATAGGCTTTCCACATAATGGTGTCTCAATCGGTGAATCGCTTAGTTATTCAGTCGGTTTTAGAACCCAAACGTCTCAAGAACTATTAAGTGGCTTTGCCGATTATGTTATCGATAACCTACCCAATGGCATATTTTATCAAGATCCCAACTTAACATTACCTAAAGATTCCTATCGAATACAATCCTATGAATTAGAAAAATTACAAAACCAGATAATTGAACTGGTTAGAACACCTAAACTCTTTAACGATTGGTTTGGTAAACACATTACTATTCCAATGCATGAATTAAATATTGTTCCTGTCGAGCCACCATATCAATTTGATGAATTTGTATCGCTTTTAAAAACTAATAATCTGTGCCGAGTTCCGAGCATACGAATTCTAAAAGTAGGTGATTATGGCTATATTCATGGTGAAAAAATCCATTTGCCGATGCCGGTTATTGATCTTTTATGCCAAGAAGAAGAGCTTTATTATGAACAGCTAGAAGATGAATCGACTTTAAAGGTCATTTTGGATTTAGTCAATAAAGGCTATTGGTATTTTATCGAAGACTAATCAAGATTATCCGCTGAGGAACACTCAGCGGAAATTAGCTATCAATCAATTAAATTTAGAAACTAAGATTCACTTAATAAATCATCTATACCCTGTCACGATTCTTTACACAAAATAAAATTATCACTAGTTGATGCATCCTTTAATATTTTTATATATAAAGTTACTTACAAGAAATGATTATTTTCTAGCAAATAACCAATTGTAAAGGCTTTTAGCTTGGATTTTTAAAGTTTTTAAGTATATACTTTGCACCGCTTTTAAACGACCTTATTGAATTAGCCTACAACCTATTTTAAAAGGTAAAGTTTAAATAAGTAACTCACTATTCACAATCATTAGAGGTAAATATGAAAACTGCGATAGACCCAATTAAACAAGCTGAAAGTGAAACTGGATCCACCACAGCTTATCAAAAAAGAACGCTTTTTGCCTCTACAGTCGGCTATGCATTAGATGGTTTGGATATGATGATTTTAGGGGTCTGTTTTACCCTAATTCAAGCAACTTTTAATCTAACCAAAACCGATTTAGGAACATTAACTTCAGTAACATTATTAGGTGCTGTACTGGGCGGAATTCTTTTTGGAACCTTAGCAGACAAATATGGTCGTGTTAAAGTCTTTTCATGGACAATTATCATATTTTCTGTATTTACCGGGCTGTGTGCTATTTCACCAAATTATGAAAGCTTTTTAGTTTTCCGTTTTTTAAGTGGTCTTGGACTAGGTGGAGAATTTGGCATTGGCATGACGTTGGTGTCAGAAACATGGCCAAAGCATAAACGTTCAAGAGCGACATCGATTGTTGCGTTAGGATTTCAGTTAGGCATTATACTGGCAACCTTAACGGTAAATTTTGTAGGAGAAGCACACGGTTGGCGTTGGGCTTTTGCTGTCGGAGTACTTCCTGCTTTGTTTGTTGCCTGGACACGTAAAGGATTGAAAGAGCCTGAAATTTGGCAATCATTAAAAGATCAAAACAAAAATAAAATTGCATTAGGTAAACTATTTAAAAATGTCAAAACATCAGCAACCACGGTTGGTTTAACCATTGCTTGTGCCGTACAAAACTTTGGTTTTTATGGCATCATGACTTGGATGCCAACCATGATCGCAACCGAACGTGGTTTATCATTCAAAAATACGCTATTTTGGACGATATCCACCACAATTGGTATGTCATTAGGTATCTTAATTTTTGGTTGGCTATGTGACAAATTTGGACGCCGTCCTTCTTATATTGTCTTTCTATTAGTTTCAGCGTTATCTATCTGGTTTTACTTTCAACAAACCGATATGATCGTTTTGATTTTATTTGGTTCAGTCATTGGCTTTTTCGTCAACGGCATGATGGGGGGTTATGGGGCATTACTGGCCGAACATTATCCGACAGACGCTCGTTCAAGTGCTGAAAACATTATCTTTAATGTTGGACGAGGAATTGCTGGCGTATCACAAGTCTTAATTGCTTATTTAGCGACAGTTTATTCAATAAGCTACGCACTAGCGCTATTATCTGTGGCTTATCTATTATCCGCTGCTGCATTTATGTTTTTAATTCCAGAAACAAAAGGAAAAACGTTAGAATAATTTTTATTATTACAGGGCTTAACCCTGTAATAATACCGCCCAAGATAGCAAAAAAATCATGTGGTACACAAAAGTGAATAGTTCAATGCAATGACAATTATTTTGTACAATCTGTTGATTTGACGTTAATGGATAACATTTTTTTATTATTCAAGTAATAATCATATCGAATACCATCCATGAATATTTCTTTAAAATGAGCAATACCTTTGTTATCAGAACAATAAAGCTCAAGAATCTCTGTGCGAGATGATTGTTCAAACTCTGGTGAGGTTAATTCTACTTCTTCAATATTTTTTATTTCGTATTTATATATAAACTGATCGTTGTCCTTTAAAACATCCACTAACGTAAAATTCTCATCATAAACAATAGGAAGTTGTTTTTTCATTGAATCAATAACGATACGTTGATTTTTTTCTTTATAGCTCCCACTATCACAACCAAATAGCGCCAAACTCCATACCAATAATGCAGATATTTTTTTATATTTCATGCTATTACCCATAAGTAAAATTAATATTATTTTGTTTTTTCCATTTTAAATAAAACAATTAATAAAAAAATAAAAAGTCCCTATATAATTTGAATGAGGATTTTAATTTATATGGTTAAAATTTTACAACATAAAATATATTCTTATTTTAATAGTAAGCGTCAATATCAATACACTGTGTTAATTAAACTTTAGGTAATAACCTGATCGTTATCTTCTATCATTAGAAAATCATCATTTAATTAACTAACATAAATACATCATTTTGAGTTGATAATCTTCATTTTTTAAAATGATATTTAGATTCACATCTTTCTCAATAAACAAAATAAAAAAAGGGCTATTAATAGCCCTTTTCACCTTAATCGATACTCTACAATTTACCATCACAATCACTTGGTTTGAGATTAAGTGTTAATGCGTTACTATTATTGATATAGTAATTATGTGTAGCACCTTCAGGGAAAGCAAGTCTTAATGCTTTCTTCATTAAATCTGTACTACAATAATCGGTGAGTAAATTATTTAATAATGTCTTTTGAGTATTCTCAACTTTTAAATCATCTGGCGTCACACCTTTGACATCATATTTATAATTAATCGTGTTGTTTTCTTTGGATACATCCACCAGCGAAGTATTCTGATCAATATTCATTGGTAATGTTTGTTTAATATTTTTAATCACCGCATCTTGTGCAAGATTATAGTTACCCTCTTTTAACTTATTCAATATATCGTTACTTTCTGCTTTTGCTTGTTCAAAATAATCTTGTGTTTTATCGCTGATATCTGCACCTGTTTGCTGTACTTTCTGTTTAATATCATCAACAGTCGATTTAGAATTATCACAGTTAACTAAAAAAACACCTAATAATGCAAGCGTGATTACTTTAAAAAATTTCATTTTTTTGCCTTTATTCTAAGTTAAGTTTTAACACTATTATGAACAATGCATAATAGAACGTGATTTAAGATGTCTAGCTTAAAAATTTTTTGTAATAAAAGAGCCTGAGCAGCTCTTTTATCACGATATAAACATAAGATTAATTAGTATGCTCACCACCCGTTACACCATAAGTTTCTGCAGTGGTGTAACTTGACTCTTCTGAAGCTAAATGTACATAAACCCCTGCAAGTTCAACCGGTTGACCTGCTCTTTTAAGTGGTGTTTCTTTACCAAATTCAGGAATTGCATCGCTGAGTTGTCCGCCACAAACTTGTAACGGCGTCCAAACCGGACCGGGTGCAACACTATTAGCACGAATACCTTTACTTGCTAATTGCTTAGCTAATGCTTTTGTAAAAGCGATAATTGCCGATTTAGTTGAAGCATAATCTAATAATGTTGGGCCTGGTTGGAAGGCTTGAACAGATGAAGTAGTAATAATTGTCGATCCTGGTTTTAAATAACCTAATGCCGCTTTAGTTACCCAAAATAGCGAAAAGACATTAATTTCGAACGTTTTGCGAATTTGCTCTGTAGTCAGATCCATAATATCAGCAACCGCAGTTTGTTTACCTGCAACCAATGTTAGATTATCTAACCCACCAAGTTTATGATGAGCTTCATCGACCATTTTTTTACAAAACGCTTCATCACTTAAATCGCCGGGTATCAATACGGCTTTACGTCCGGCAGCTTCAATAACTTTTGCCACATCTTCAGCATCTTTTTGCTCATCAGGATGATAATTGATCGCTACATCTGCCCCTTCTTTGGCATACGCGATTGCCGCTGCACGACCAATACCCGAATCGCCACCTGTGACCAACATTTTAAGACCTTCTAAACGTTGATGACCTTTATAGCTTTTTTCACCACAGTCAGGAATCGGATTCATCTCACATTGCAAACCGGGCGCTTTCTGTTTTTGTTTTGGAAATTTTTCATGATAATATTTGGTCGTTGGATTACAGGTTTGTTTACTCATAATTTTCTCCTAAGTTAAACACATACATGTTCATAAACGATAAATAACTTAAACAAAATCAATTAACAATGACAAAACCGTATAACTTAAAAAAAGTAGAAACGAATCAATTAACAATATTGATAAATAAGATGAATAGAGATAAAAAACTTAAATATTATTTTTAAAAATCATTAATCTGTGACGAACTGAATTCAAACATAATATTAACTGTGGCTGTCCATAAGTAACGGGGCGAGAATACAATTTATCAATCAACAAGAAGAAAATTCATAAAATTTGATAAACGATCTCAGTTTAACAAATAAACGTTTATTAAGCCAGCACACAACAAATTAATCTCAATATTGCAAAACTTAATGACCTATGATTGTTTGATTAAAAGGATAAATTATCAATAAACGATCATTTATCTGTCTGACAATCATCCGGATTAAGTTCAACAATAATGATCTCTTCATTATCGATGAAGTAATGATAGTGGGCGCCATTTGGAAACACATTTTTCAGTTCTTTCATTTGTGGCACATTTTGGCAATAATCATCAAGTAAATTACTGCGTAAAGTATCAAGCGTCGACGTCAATAATAGTGCCTGTTTTGGTGTATTTTTTACGCGGTATTTATAATGGATAATATTATTGTCAGCAAAAACATCAAATAGCGTTGTCAATTCATCAATTTCAATCGGTAACTCGTTTTTAACCGCATTAATTTCTAAATTTTGAGAGGCGAGTAAATCATTATTGGGTTTTGTTGAACTGTGAGCAGAGGAATGATTTGACGCGGGCTTAGCATTATCACAATTAAGTAACACAAAACCAAAACTTATTAACACTATTATCTTTAATATGTTCATACATATTTCGCCTTTTTTTATTTTAAACGTGTATTTTTGATATTAAACAGGATAAATAAGCAGATAAAAACGATTAATGATTAACATTTATACACTAATCTTTGAAAAATGCCAATTAAAAACTCGTGTCATAATCAAATCTTTTTAGACATCAATCTTTATTATTTTAAAACTTCTTGCAATCGCAAAAGCAAGACTCTAAAAAAACCAAAAAAAACAGTTGAATTTTTTTCTAAAACGAGTATTTTGTTAAGAATACTTACTCAAAGAAGCAAAAAAATTTAAATAAAACTTATGAATTTTTCACTTATTATCGTCCTCATCAACATTCTTGTCAGCGTGGTCATTATTCCAGCGCGGGGGCGTTCTTTGAGTTAAAAAAGCTTCATAGTTAACCCAAAACCCCCGCCCCAAAAAGCGGGGGTTTTTTTATGAGCAATGCAAATACCTGAAAAAAGAGCGAGGAATAAATGTTAGGAACACAGTGGATAGTAAAAACCTTAAAAGAAAAAGGCGTTACCACCGTATTTGGGTATCCTGGTGGACAAATTATGCCTCTGTATGATGCCCTTTATGATGGCGGTATTGAACATGTGTTATGTCGTCACGAACAAGGTGCAGCAATGGCTGCTATAGGTTACGCAAGGGCAACAGGCAAAACAGGGGTATGTATTGCCACATCGGGGCCGGGAGCAACCAATATTATCACGGGACTTGCAGATGCGTTGATTGATTCAGTTCCAATCGTTGCAATAACGGGGCAAGTACCTAATAACTTAATCGGTACCGATGCCTTTCAAGAAGTTGATGTATTAGGTTTGTCATTGGCGTGTACTAAACACAGTTATTTAATTGATGATGCGCATGACTTACCCAATATATTCGAGGAGGCATTTACCTTAGCCAACTCAGGCAGACCGGGACCAATATTGATTGACGTTCCGAAAGATATCCAGCTTGCCGACTTAGATTACCAACAATATTTAACAAATCATATTTCTCAAAGTTATCTCAACAAATCAAAATCCTTTGTTATCTCTTCTGATGATATAAAATTAACTAAAGCGATGATTCAAGATGCCAAAAAACCCATGCTTTATATTGGTGGTGGGGTTGGGCTTTCTGGCGCGATATCAGAATTAAGAGAATTTATGGAAATGACTCAAATTCCGAGCGTTTCAACCTTAAAAGGATTAGGGGCTGCTGATATCAATAATCCCTATTATTTAGGATTAATTGGTATGCATGGTTCTAAAGCAGCGAACTTAGCCGTGCAAGAGTGTGATCTATTAATTGCGTTAGGGGTACGATTTGATGACCGTGTTACCGGAAACCTGAATGAATTTGCTCGCCATGCTAAAGTCATTCATATTGATATCGATCAGGCTGAAATTAATAAATTAAAGCAAACGCATTTAGGGTTACAAGGCGATATCAAACAAGTCTTACCTTTAATTCACCAAACCGTATCGATAGAAGATTGGCACAAAAGAATAGACCAATTACGAAAAGCGTATCCAACTCGTTATGATCATCCGGGTGAACCTATCTATGCCCCAGCGTTACTAAAAAGCCTTTCAGAACAAAAAACAGCTACCACAATTGTCACTACCGATGTTGGTCAACATCAAATGTGGACAGCTCAGCACATGCAATTTAACCACCCACAAAACTTTATTACTTCTAGTGGACTTGGCACAATGGGGTTTGGTTTACCAGCAGCCATTGGAGCACAACTAGCAAGACCAAATGATTGTGTGATTTGCATTTCTGGCGATGGCTCTTTTATGATGAATGTTCAAGAACTAACCACAATTAAACGCAAAAAATTACCGATTAAGATTGTATTAATTGATAATCAACGTTTAGGCATGGTTAGACAATGGCAAGAACTCTTTTTCAATCAAAGATACAGCGAAACTAATTTATCTGACAATCCTGATTTTTTAATGCTAGCTAAAGCCTTCGATATCGACGGACAAAGAATTACCCAAAAATCAGAAATTCAACGCGCCATCGATACGCTATTAAATTCAACAGGAGCCTATTTATTACATGTGTGTATCGATGAGCTTGAAAACGTGTGGCCTCTTGTTCCACCTGGCGCTGCCAATGAAAATATGTTAGATAACAACAGTAAGGAGTAAAGGATGAGTAATAAAGAACAGCATCAATTTACTATCACCGCTTATGATAAATTAGGAACACTTGAGCGTATCTTACGGGTTATACGCCACCGTGGTGGTCACATAAAACAGATGCAAATGCAGACTAAAGATGATCAGATACTATCATTATCTTTAGCATTAACAACAAAACGCCCTATTTCAGCACTACTTAATCAGATCGACAAATTGGTAGACGTGATATCGATTGAAATATAGTTATTTTCAATAATAAATCATGATGAAATAATAAGTTAAATTTATAAAAGTATACACTTTAGCAGTTAAACAAAATCGATAGTATAGTATAATGCTTGACCGTTTATTGTTGAAAGCACCGAGCTATATCTATGCTAAACAAAAGTAAAATTTAAGAGGAAATAAAAATGAGTTCTACAGCAAAATCGGATTATATTTGGTTCAATGGTGAAATGGTTCCATGGGCAGATGCTAAAATTCATGTCATGTCTCATGCTTTACATTATGGTACTTCAGTTTTTGAAGGAGTTCGTTGTTATAAAACTCATCAAGGCCCTGCTATTTTCCGTCATAAAGAACATGCACAACGATTGCTAAATTCAGCCAAAATATACCGTTTTCCTGTTCCTTACACGATTGAAGAAATCATGGAAGCAACGCGTCAAACTATCAAGAAAAATAACTTAGAAAGTGCCTATATTCGTCCTCTTGTATTTATTGGTGATGTCGGTATGGGCGTTAATCCCCCTGCTGGTTATCAAACTGATGTCATGATTGCCGCTTTCCCTTGGGGTGCCTATTTAGGTGAAGATGCATTAGATCAAGGAATTGATGCGATGGTTTCTTCATGGAATCGTGTCGCATCCAATACCATTCCGGCAGCAGCAAAAGCTGGGGGCAACTACTTATCATCATTATTAATTGGCTCAGAAGCTCGTGCTAATGGTTTCCAAGAAGGGATTGCCTTAGATGTACATGGTCATCTTTCAGAAGGTGCGGGTGAAAATCTATTTATCATTAAAGACGGTGTACTATTCACCCCAGTATTATCTTGCTCTGCACTTCCTGGTATCACTCGTGATGCCGTATTAACGCTTGCTCGTGATTTGGGTATCGAAGTCCGTGAACAAATTTTATCGCGCGAATCACTCTATTTAGCTGACGAAGTCTTTATGACCGGTACCGCTGCCGAAATTACACCTGTACGAAGCGTTGACCGCATTCAAGTAGGTATTGGACGTTGTGGCCCAATCACTAAACAGATC
Source organism: Gilliamella sp. B3801 (assembly GCF_026536645.1). Lineage (NCBI taxonomy): Bacteria > Pseudomonadati > Pseudomonadota > Gammaproteobacteria > Orbales > Orbaceae > Gilliamella > Gilliamella sp. B3801. The sequence goes on along the minus strand of NZ_JAFNNR010000013.1, from coordinate 13,339 downwards.
CAACAAACATTCTTCGGGTTATTTAACGGTAAAACAGAAGATAAATATGGTTGGTTAGATATTATTAAATAATATCTCAAAAAATCCGCTAACTAATACGGCGGATAAATACTTTTTGTAATGTGATGCACATCAAAACATGATGGACTCATCAAAATGATAAACCGATTAAATCGGTCGCAAGTATAATAAGAACTTGGGAGCAACAAATGCCTAGATATCGATCAGCTACCTCCGTTGAAGGCAGAAATATGGCAGGAGCGCGCGCTTTATGGCGTGCTACTGGCGTAAAAAATGAAGATTTTGGTAAACCTATTATCGCCGTCGTAAACTCATTTACTCAGTTTGTACCGGGACATGTCCACCTTAAAGACATAGGACAACTAGTGGCTAAACAGATTGAAGCATCAGGTGGTATTGCTAAAGAGTTTAATACCATTGCAGTAGATGACGGTATTGCAATGGGGCATGGTGGTATGCTTTATTCGTTACCTTCACGTGAACTTATTGCCGATTCTGTAGAATACATGGTCAATGCGCACTGTGCTGATGCGATGATCTGCATCTCCAACTGTGACAAAATCACCCCCGGTATGTTAATGGCATCACTCCGTTTAAATATCCCAACGGTTTTTGTGTCTGGTGGCCCTATGGAAGCTGGAAAAACCAAGCTTTCAGATCAAATCATCAAACTTGATCTTGTTGATGCCATGATTCAAAGCGCCAACCCCAATGTCAGTGACGCAGACAGTAAAGCGATTGAAGAATCAGCCTGTCCGACGTGTGGCTCATGTTCAGGCATGTTTACAGCGAATTCAATGAACTGCTTAACCGAAGCTTTAGGGCTTTCGTTACCCGGTAATGGATCACTCATTGCCACTCACAAGCAACGTGAACAACTCTTTTTAAAAGCGGCCAAACGCATAGTTGAAATTACCAAACATTATTACGAACATGATGATGAATCTTATCTACCAAGAGCCATCGCCACCAAAGCAGCCTATGAAAATGCCATGTCACTCGATATTGCGATGGGAGGCTCGACCAATACCGTTTTACACTTGCTTGCGACAGCGCAAGAAGGCGAAATTGATTTTACGATGTCAGATATCGATCGACTATCTCGTCAAGTACCGCATCTGTGTAAAGTTGCGCCAAGTACAGCAAAATACCACATGGAAGATGTACACAGAGCGGGCGGTGTGGTATCCATCATGTCAGAACTTGACAAAGCAGGACTACTAAATCGCAATGTTCACAATGTGCTTGGACTGTCATTACAAGAAACCTTTGCACAATATGACATTACGCAAACACAAGATGAAGAAGTAAAAAAAATGTATCGCAGTGGGCCGGCTGGGATTCGTACAACGAAAGCATTTTCACAAGATTGTTATTGGGACACACTGGATGACGATCGGGAAAATGGTTGTATTCGTGACAAAGCGCATGCTTATAGCCAAGACGGCGGACTTGCCACACTCTATGGTAATGTTGCCCAAGATGGTGCTATCGTAAAAACAGCCAGTGTTGCCGCTGAAAACCTTGTGTTTAGAGGGCCTGCAAAAGTATTTGAAAGCCAAGAAGATGCAGTTGATGCCATTTTAGGTGGAAAAATAGTTGAAGGTGATGTCGTTGTGATCATCTATGAAGGTCCAAAAGGTGGGCCGGGAATGCAAGAAATGCTCTACCCTACCAGCTATTTAAAATCAATGGGACTTGGTAAAGCTTGTGCACTTATTACTGACGGTAGATTTTCAGGCGGATCATCAGGCTTATCCATTGGACATATTTCACCAGAAGCGGCTAACGGTGGCGTAATTGGTTTGGTACGTGATGGCGATATTATTGATATTGACATTCCTAATCGAAAATTAGTTTTAGATGTGCCTGAAGATGAACTAGAACGTCGTCGGGTGGCAGAGCTTACTCGTGGCGACAAAGCATTTACCCCTCATAATCGTGACCGCTATGTGTCGTTTGCCCTAAAAGCTTACGCAAGTTTAGCGACCAGTGCTGATAAAGGTGCTGTCCGCGATAAAAGTAAACTAGGTGGCTAAAAGTGAAACAACAAACAATACTGACTGGTGCTGATTATTTAAAAGCAACGCTTTGCAGTGCCGTATATGATGTGGCGCAAGTCACACCGCTGGAAAAAATGGATAAACTATCTGCCAGACTAAACAATCAGATATTTGTCAAACGTGAAGATCGTCAGCTAGTGCACAGTTTTAAAATTCGAGGTGCACAAGCGATGATCGCCAATCTTTCCCCAGAAGAGCGACAATGTGGCGTTATTGCTGCTTCAGCTGGAAACCACGCACAAGGTGTGGCATTTTCAGCTAGCAAATTAGGTATAAAATCGCTCATTGTTATGCCGTTAACGACAGCGGACATTAAAGTAGAAGCAGTAAAAGGATTCGGTGGTGAAGTTTTACTTTATGGTGCGAATTTTGACGAAGCCAAAGCCAAAGCCTTAGAATTAGCCAAAGAACAACGACGCATTTTTATTCCCCCTTTTGATCACCCACTGGTAATTGCCGGACAAGGCAGTATTGCCATGGAACTGTTGCAACAAAATGCCAAACTCGATCGCATATTTGTCCCCGTTGGCGGTGGTGGGCTTGCAGCAGGTATTGCAGTCCTAATTAAACAAATTATGCCATCGATTAAAGTCATTGCAGTTGAACCTGAAGATGCTGCCTGTTTAAAAGCCGCCTTAGATGCAGGTCACCCAGTTGAATTGAATCGAGTAGGATTATTTGCTGAAGGGGTTGCCGTTAAACGAATCGGCGATGAAACATTCAGACTTTGTCAACAATATATCGATGATATTATTACTGTTGATAGCGATGAAATTTGTGCGGCTGTCAAAGATTTATTTGATGATGTTCGTGCCATTGCTGAACCATCGGGTGCGGTCGCACTGGCGGGACTGAAAAAATACGTTGAAAAACACAATATTCAAGGTGAAAACCTTGCTCATATCTTATCGGGAGCTAATTTAAACTTCCATAATTTACGTTATGTGTCAGAACGCTGTGAATTAGGTGAAAAACGAGAAGTCTTAATCGCCGTGACGATTCCAGAGAAAAAAGGCAGTTTCCTAAAATTTTGTCAGATCTTGGGTGGGCGTTCAGTCACCGAATTTAATTACCGCTATCATGATGAAGAATCGGCATGCATTTTTGTGGGTGTTAAAATCACTAAAAATAGTGAAAAAGATGACATCATGCAACAACTCACTTCAGCGGGTTATCCCGTGGTTGACCTGACTGATGATGAAATGGCTAAACTGCATGTTCGCTATATGATTGGTGGCAAGCCTTGTCAGCCAATTCAAGAACAAGTTTACAGCTTTGAATTCCCAGAATCGCAAGGGGCATTACTCAAATTCTTACAAACACTTGGTACTAACTGGAATATCTCAATGTTCCATTACCGAAGCCATGGGACTGATTATGGTCGAGTTCTTGCTGCATTTGAAATTGACCAAACCAATAGCCATGATTTTGGTAAACACTTAACCGAATTAGGTTATGGTTTCCATAACGAAACCGAAAATCCATCGTTAAAACTCTTTTTAACCAATTCGCATTAAATAAAAGAAGACTATTCACTTTTACGGGCGATAATTAAAGTGGATAGTCTCTAAATCCTAACCAAATAGTTTAAACTTTTAAAAAAATAGATAGATTAACCATGATTAAATTAGCAACAATAGGCACCAATTGGATCACTGAAAAATTCATTGATGCGGCATTACAAACTAAACAATATCAATTAACCGCTATCTATTCCCGTGATATCAACAAAGCCAATGAACTGGCAAAAAAATACCAAGTTAATACGGTATTTGATAAGCTCACTGAGCTCGCTCAATATGCCAATGTCGACGTTGTTTACATTGCCAGCCCAAACTCACTCCATTTTGAACAAGCCAAATTGATGTTGGAAAATAATAAAGATGTAATATGTGAAAAACCATTAACCTCGAATTTGACGCAAACCCAAACATTAATTAACATTGCCAAACAACATAAAAAACTCATTTTTGAGGCACTTAAAACCGTTTATTTGCCCAATTATCAATTAATTCGGGATTATCTTCCAAAGTTAGGAAGAATTCGCAAAGCACTACTCAACTACTGTCAATATTCTAGCCGTTACGAAAGTTATTTAAATGGCAATAATCCCAACACGTTTAATCCCACCTTTTCAAATGGTTCCATAATGGATATTGGAGTTTACCCACTCAATTTTGGACTAGGATTATGGGGATATCCAAATAAAATAAATGCCAGTGCGACAAAACTTGCGTCAGGTGTCGATGCGCATGGCAGTGTCTTACTTAATTATGACGACTTTGAGGTCATCATTTGGCATTCAAAAGTCAGTAACTCTTATCTTCCTAGTGAAATTCAAGGCGAAAATGGATCGCTTATTATTGAAAATCTTGCCACTTGTGAGCGCGTTATTTATCAACCAAGAATCGGTGAAAAAAAAGAAATCACCCTTACACAACACAATAATGATATGTATTACGAAGCAGAAGAATTCGCTAAGCTATATCGACAACGCAACGTAGATCATAACGGTTTAGCCTATTCGATACTATCATCAACAATCTTGACTGAAATCAGAAAGCAAACAAGTGTGGTGTTTCCTGCCGATCAACCTTAACCATTTAAAAAATATACAAAAGGAAATAATAAGTTGCCAAACCTTTATAGCAGAACGCTAACTAACATTAGCGTTCCGGGTGATATATCCGTTGACTGAGTATAAAACAACTATCAGACCAAACACGCTTATTTAATATGTGCAATATAACCTTTAATAATCTCGACACTATTTTTAAATAACTGCTTTTCATTATCTGAAAAATCTAACTCAATAATTTTTTTGATACCATGCTGATCTAAAATCGCAGGTACACCTATTGCCACATCTTGATAACCATACTCCCCATGTAAAATACAACTTAATGCTAACGCACGATGGCTGTTAGTAAAAATATGCTGACAAATTTCAGTAATCGTACTGGCGATACCATATTCGGTACAATGCTTAAATTTAGCAATTTCAAAACCTTTATTCTTCGCTTTGCTGCCAATATCATTAAAATCGATTCTATTTTTTTCTAGATGATTAAGGTTAATGCCATAAACCGATGAATGCGACCAAACAGGAAATTGTGAATCGCCATGCTCGCCAACAATAAACGCATCGATACTTTGTGGACCAATATCCATTTGTTCCCCCAATAAACGACGTAATCTTACTGTATCAAGCCAAACCCCGGTACCAATAATCCGATGACGGGGTAAACCTGATAATTGCCAAACTTGGTAAGTAATCGCATCACAAGGGTTAGTCGCCACTAAAAAAATCCCTTTAAAACCATTTTTCATCATATCTGGCACAATCGTTGCAACAATTTTTGACGTGCCAGCTAGCTCCTCCGCTCGGCTTTTTTGCGCTAATCCCGAAGTAACCGTAATAATCGCAATATCAATATCAGCACAATCATTGGCATCACGTAAACTGACTTTAATCATGTTTTGCCGATAAGCAGCCGCATCTAATAAATCCTGAGCATGTCCATAAACCCGATCTTTATTTACATCAACCAGTACAATTTCTTCACAAATACCACGATTAACCAAGGTATAAGCCGTCGTGGATCCCACATTCCCTACTCCAATAATCATGACTTTACGTAGTTTCATAATAAACTCCAATTATTTGAAAAATGAAATAAAATCAATAGAAATACAGATACGAAAGGGTTTGTTATCACAGCGTTAGTATTGCATATTCTTGTGTAAACGGGGAATCGTTTTCTTATGTTAATAGTGTTCATGTTGAAGCAGTTTATTGTATTAGAACACTAAATCTAGTTTGGTGTTATTATCTGCCGGTTCGGTTTATTTCAGTATATATAGGGAATATAAATTTTTATATAAATCTGATAATTTTTCTTGCGGTTTATCCCTGTGTATATAGGGAACACACTACAGTCAATTACGACTAACCGCACTGGACGGCGGTTTATCCCTGTGTATACAGGGAACACATTTACGTACATTTTCACGCCATTCTGAATTTACGGTTTATCCCTATGTATACAGGGAACACGATTGCATTTTTGAATAAATCGTTGCCGTTTTTGGTTTATCCCAGTGTGTACAGGGAACACCATGGTTCTAATCCAGCTCTAATCTAAAGCCTAAGTTTATTCCTATGTATATTTAGCAAACACATATTTTTGAGTATAAAATTTAGCAGTAGACAGTTTTAATCGTTATATAAATAACCTCCAAATGAAACATAAGGGAAATGTGTACGTAACCTATTACTGCTGAAGGCAAGTTTTAAGCCAATTTATAAGCAACAGTTGAAATAAGAGTAACGTAATAATTGTAAAATAAAATAATGGCGATTAAATACCTTTTTAAAAGGCGGATTTACGATAAATTTTTAACTGGATGTTTCATAAAAAAAAACCTCTTAACTTATTTAATTAATAGATGAGGTTATTATGATATTAGCAGTTAGATAAGTAATTTGAACTGAGGCAGATTAATTGGTTTCATTTTTTTCTTCAATAAAACGTTTTAATGACCACGGTAACTGAATTGATGCTAGAAAACAAAAACATGCCGAAAATGTAATTATATACGGAATCACATTTTGAGTTGTTTCCAAGACGCTTTTGTAAAATATACTTTCAGACATTGGCGCATTTTCTAACAAGAAACCTATAAAAATGGTTAATAGAACAAAAAGGTATAAAACAAATAAGCTCGAAAAACGTATAAAACGAATATTAAAGTTATCATGTTTTCTAATTTTTTCTGCTGATGAATCTTCTTTATTAAATATTGCCAACTCGCCAATTGCCGCAATTACAATAAATAAGAAACCAGACAAAATGGAAAAAGTATTGACAATTAAATTCATAGCATCTTTATTTTTTGTTACTGTTGATGAAAACAAATAACTAATTAATGCTGATACAAGAATATTTAATAATAGATAACAACTAAATTTTTTATCCAAATTCACATTAAATTCTCTTATTCATCTTTAGTTATAGATAAAAAAACATTACAAACATCAGACCAATGAACCGTGTTGGTTTTACCATTTGGAGTAAGATATAGTATATAACTTTTTTTTAAACCTTTGCCATCTATTCTATGGTTTTTTTTAGTTACAATAAATATATTCTTTTCAGAATCAACAGAGTCTAATTCTAAATAATTCAGTGCATTGCAAGGGTTTTCTTGCATGTTTTTTATTATTTGTGGCATTCCTTTTTTTCCTAATATTAATGTACCACAATAATTTTGCTTCGCTTGTTTTTCTTTTTCTTTTTTAAACATCTTTGTGAAAGCATTTTCTTGCTGAAACCCTAATGACAGTAGGTCAAAAACACCTTCGACTTCAATGTGTTTTATTTTTTCATTTTTAATGATATTTATATCATCGTAATTAATTTCATTTACAATGCTTAGTCCACTTTTCTTAAGCAATTTGAAGAATGTAACCTCCAGTCGTTTCAGAATATTTAACGTCGATATGGTAGTGAATGCCCATAACTTATTACCTTTTATAGCAACAAAAAGATGACAAATATCAGCATCATTGACTACCTCAGAAGTAATACTGTCATTAGCATCCTGCTTAGTAGTTGATATATCAATTTTTTCATCATACCAACTAAAAAAAACTATCAATATTTCATCTTGTGTCTTATGTTTTCGACATTTTATATGAACACTATCTCGAACATCCAAGGATTTATTTTTAAGCTTTAAAATAGCATTTAAAACATCTGTTTGAAATGAAATTGCCTCAGATCCTTTATAGGACGCAATAAATTTTTGCACTGTAATTTGTTTAGTATATGGAAGTTCTTTTTTTTCTCTAAAACTCATTATTCTTTATCCCTAATTCCTTACATAAAAATACTTTTTACTCGCTACAATTTTTTTGCTTCTCAACTTCTTTGAATTGTTCTAATCGCCTATTTGCATCTTCAAAGCAGCGTTTTATCAATAACATTACCAACCCCAAAACCACCTAAAAAAGATAAAACGGAACGACCATCAAATTCGCTTTCCTTTTCAATAAAGTCCATAAAACCATTAGCTTTCGCTTGTTCGAGAGCAATTTCACGACACGACATAGTGTCCTTTTCATATTGAGTTAACTCCTTTGTCGACCATAATTTTTAGTGGCACTTCCAGTTAAACATAACAACATACACAACAATAAACATAGTTTTTTATTTTATTTCTAATCTTTATTAATAATATTAATTCTCTCCACACAACTCTCATCGGTTTTTCCTATGTGTATAGTGAAAATTACTTACCCTTAAGATATGTGCCAATAAATCGAGGTCTTTTGGCTTGTTGGTTCCGTTTTCCCATTTAGAAACCGCTGCCCTTGAAATGTTACCCATTTTTTTTCCGATCTCTGCCTGGCTCAATCCCCGTTTACATCTAGCTATTTTTATTCGTTCTCCAAGCATTTTTACTCCGATATACTGTTTATTGTTAACACAGATATAAACGGTTTATCTAAATATATTAGCAATAAATTATGTATTGGTTTCATCATTAATGAGACGATTAACCCTTTATACAGGGAACACATTCACTACAACATATTTAATCAAACTAAGGTTTAGGGTGAAAATCATCTATCTGATCTCGCCATTTATTATAATTCCAAGTGACCACTTTGGTTTTCAGCGTTTCCAAATAATCGAATGCCGCTTTTTTTTCGGTTGGGGTAAGCTGTTGCTCTAAACGATTTTGGATTTCTTTGTTATATTCCCAAACCGGTGGTAGTTGCTCTGCATCCCACGCCAAATTGTTGTCTATCTCGATAATTTTTTGTTTTGCATAATCACTTAACCGTGACCAGGCATAGGCTTTGACCGGATCTTGCTCCCGTCCTAAACCATATAAATAGGCTTCAGTCATGCGCAATATGCCTATAATTGAGCTATGCTCTGCCATTAGCTGGGCATAATCTATCGCCTGTTTTAAATCGTCTGATTTTAATGCTCTGCGGTATTCGGTTAATTTATTCAGCTGTCCATATTTCTGATCTTTATAATGGTCACCTTGTTGAAATAACATACGGGCTATTAAATCTTCGTAACAATGATAGCCACCTTCAATGGCGTAATTAAAATACTCAATACTTTTTTCTAATTGCTCATCTGGACAGGGTCGCGCCATGCCTTGTTCATCATACCAACAAAACCCCATTTGCCAACCTTTTTCATAGGCAAAATAGGGATATTTTAAATCGGCAAACTTATCCCATAAGTACCATTGTATTTTAGAACTTTTAAACACCTCTGGTTCAACTAACGGGTTACCAGCACTATCCACTAACTTATCCCGATACTTGCGCATAAATTCTGTAAATGAGATCATCCCTTCTTCTTTGTTATCTTCATCAAAGTGTTTCTGCCAAGTAAGGAGAGAGTAATAATATGGCATGGCATTTTTATCCCATTGCCAGGCATGTTTTAGAAATTTTATCAATTGGTCAGGATTAACCACACCATAAAATACGCCATCGTTAAATGCTGATTGATACAGCTTTTTAGCTTCGTCTATACGTAATAATTGATTTTCAGGAATGGTTGAAGAGTAAATTGTAAAGTCCATAGGTAAGTTTTCGGATTCAACAAAACCAACATTGACTTGGCTATCGAGTGATTGATTAAAATATAATTGATAAAGGCTAATAACCATTATCACACTCATTGCTAGCATGACTATTTTGAACTTTGAACGTTTCAATTTTCTATTCTTCATACGCTATTCTCTGCACTAAAATTCACGCTATCCAGATTAATCATTATTATTCAACCTTAAATTTTACTGACTACAATATCGTCAAATAAATTACGGTTTAGGGTGAAAATCATCTATTTGATCGCGCCATTTATTATAATTCCAAGTGACCACTTTGGTTTTCAGCGTTTCCAAATAATCTAATGCCGCTTGTTTTTCGGCTGGGGTAAGCTGTTGTTCTAAACGATTTTGGATTTCTTTGTTATATTCCCAAACCGGTGGTAGTTGATAAGCATGCCATGCTGAATTCTTGCCTATCTCGATAATTTTTTGTTTTGCATAATCACTTAACCGTGACCAGGCATAGGCTTTAACCGGATCTTGCTCCCGTCCTAGACCATATAAATAGGCTTCAGTCATGCGCAATATGCCTATAATTGAGCTATGCTCGGCCATTAGCTGCGCATAATCTATCGCCTGTTTTAAATCGTCTGATTTTAATGCTCTGCGGTATTCAGTTAATTTATTCAGTTGTTTATATTTCTGATCTTTATAATGACGACCTTGTTGAAATAACATGCGGGCTATTAAATTTTCGTAGCAATGATAGCCTCCTTCAATGGCATAGTTTAAATATTCAATACTTTTTTCTAATTGTTCATCGGTACTTGGTCGCATCATTCCTTGTTCATCAAACCAACGAGGCGCGTAATTAATAGCCTTTTGATATGCAAAATACGGGTATTTTAAATCGGCAAACTTATCCCATAAATACCATTGTATTTTAGAACTTTTAAACACCTCTGGTTCTACTAACGGGTTACCAGCACTATCTACTAACTTATCCCGATATTTGCGCATAAATTCTGTAAATGAGATCATCCCTTCTTCTTTGTTATCTTCATCAAAATGTTTCTGCCAAGTAAGGAGAGAGTAATAATATGGCATGGCATTTTTATCCCATTGCCAGGCATGTTTTAGAAATTTTATCAATTGGTCAGGATTAACCACACCATAAAATACGCCATCGTCAAATGCTGATTCATACAGCTTTTTAGCTTCGTCTATACGTAATAATTGATTTTCAGGAATGGTTGAAGAGTAAATTGTAAAGTCCATAGGTACATTTTCCGGTTGATTATGTTCACTGTTTAGATTTTGCATATTGTTTTTATAAAAACAAATTGAACCAATAACAAAACAAATTCCAATTACAAATGCTATAACATTTTTCGGTATCAATTTTGTTATTCTATTTAAATCATTCATTAATTATACTCCAAATCATTTTGATTAAAGACGTCCACTTCGACAATACGATCTTCTAATTCGCCATGATTAAATACTCGGCATGGAAGAATTTGACTATTATTTCCAAGCTTCTCTATTTCTTCATAAATTGGATATAACCTTGGTAGATCTAAATTATTTTCTTTGACAAAATTTTCATATTTTTCCTTTAAATCTTTTATTCTATGTCCGCTCCAAATTCCTAGATCAGCATACCCCCATAAAACTGACGGTTTATGTCTGAAATTATCAACCCAATTTTTTAAAGAATTAGATTTATATTTTATTTGCTCATTAATTGAATTATAAACTTCTTTTTTTGAAATTTCTGTATAGCTACCATCGAACTGATCTACGTCATAACAAATATCACTGCCACAATAAGAAGGCAGTTCAACCCTTGTAAAACTCGCATAAGTCACTTGTCCTAAACAACGAGTTTCTTGTAATTCTGAAATGGTTTTCGCTAAACAAATTTGATTTTCTATTTTTTCTTTATTTTTCGTATCTTCATAAGCGGCACCCCGACAGGAGTGTAAAACAAAAATGCCCTCATTCGGGTGCCAGGGTAAACGCTCCATGTTATCATTTTCGTCAAAGTAAATTTTATTGTCTTCCCTAAAAGTCAAATATTCTTCGCCACCATGACCAAAATAATGGACTTGCCATAATGCGTATTTATTTGCTGTTTCAGGGTTGATAAGTTCGTTATATAACTTTGTCCATTCCGCTTTAAATTGTGGTGGATGTTCGAAACCTTTTATAATTCTAACTTCAGCATCGGGATATTTAAACTCTAATCGTTCTTTTTTAAATTCGGCAGCTCTTAAAAAGCTTGCAGCTCCCCCACCACCATAAGAAAATAATACAAATAAAGGCGTTGGTACATTTTTTAGCACGACTTCTTGAACAGCAATATTTCCACCTTCAGGTTTTGTTGTTTGGGCTGTAAATACAGATCCACTTTCTGATTTTCCCTTGTCATTAGCCATAATTAACTTACCTGCTTATCATTTCTATGGTTATTGTTTCGTTTTCATTTATAGTATGAAAGGCTTTTGTATATCCTTTTTCATCTGTTTTACCTTGCACTTTTCTACCGTCAGGCAGCGTGGCAATGTAAGGCTCGTTGGCATAGATTTTTCCGGTTTCATCTTTGCAAATAAATTTCACGGCATAATCACCTATCATATCGGGCAACGCTAACAAGGCGCTATTTATCGTTGTTGCCCCCATTTTTTGTAGGACATTACACTTCATGTACACATTATTCGGTGTGCCCAGAACAATGCCTTTTTCGCTAATTTCAATATACGAACCGCCACACATTAAGGTGATTTTTTTGCTGGCGGTTAATGTCATTTTGCCGTCTACACTGTCAATGTTGACATTTTGTTTCGCTGCCATATTGAGGTTGGCATTTTGGGCTTGTATGTCAATATCCCCTTGGTTGGCAAAGACCTTCATCCCCGATTGGTGAGCAAATAACCCTATCGCATCGCCCGATGCCAGCGTGATGTTTTTTAATGCCGTGATGTCAGTCTGGTTTTCAGCGGTGACACTCACGCTGTTACCGGTTGATAGCTGGATGTTTTCGGGACTGGTTAACGCAATGCCTTGCTGAGCGTAAGCTAATATGCCACTTTGCGCCAGACCAGTTAAGTTTGCCTTGAGCTGGTCTTGGCTGTCGGTGTCAGCGCCGTGGGCTTCGGCTTGATTGGCGGCATTTTGTAGTGATTTGGCAATCGATAAGGCGTTTTCTATCTGGCTAATTGCGCCCTGCATATCCAACTGTTTACCCTGCGCTTTCGGCTCGGTCTGGCTGGTCAGGTATAAACCTTTTTCAGCCGCTATCGCCCCCCATTCATCTGTGCGCAGTTCAAACCCTTCGCCCCGTAATTCTTTTTTTTGGTTGACTAAGTGACCCAGATTAAGTTGCGTTTTGCCGTATTCGGTTGCCAGCTTGATATGCTCTTGTCCCCGTTTGTCATCCATGCGCAATTTGTTATTGGTGGGGGTGCGAATCACATTACGGTGTTTGTTTATGGTGGTGACATGGTCGGGGTGGGCACTGTCGTGCATGGCATGGGCGATATACGGGCGGTCAGGATTGCCGTCCATAAAGGCCATGGCGACTTCCGTGCCGTCTATTAGCGGAAAATGAAAGCCATAAGTGCCTCCGGCATACGGTTTTGCCAGTCTTACCCATAAACTTTCAT
>NZ_JAFNNR010000012.1:0-84374 GCF_026536645.1 Gilliamella sp. B3801 | reverse complement strand
ATCAATTTATAACATTTCATACAGCTTGTTGTTCTCTATCCCTTATATACCAAATCCGTAATGCATAAGCTTAAACTGACGATTTGAAGCTAACATTTTGCATTTTATGGTTTTATTTTATGTTTTTATATAAAACCATTTTTTTAGGATAGATTATTTTTTGACAGACGACAAGCTTTTTTTTCTTTTTTTGGAAACAAATACGCAATTTATTGGAAATAATTACCCGTTATTTTTTTAATCTCAACAAATAAATTTTAATTATAAATCATTAATCAAATGGTGTTGCACAAGCAATAACCGATAAAAGTCAGAATAATGAATTTATTTCTGGCTCTTTGAATCTTGGTATAATTTCTTTATGTTCGGTTTAATCATCAATTGTTAATTTTTAAACGTTTGAAAATATAGCGCCCGTGTATTTAGTTGCTAAAGTACAACCCCTTCATCCGTAAAATTATTGAACATACTTTTAAACACTAACTGATTATTTATCGCTTAGATTTGCTAAGTGAATTAATGGGATAGCCCATTAGTTAAGTAAAAATAAGGCAAGGGCACAAAAGGAAGATGATACATGGCAATTAGTCATGACCAATTAACGAAACAAGACAAGTCAGGCTGTAGGCAAAAATAGGCTGGTGCGCAAGAAAGTTGTAAAAAGATGAAATGCCTAAAATAACATTTGGAAAGTAACTAACTATATGATAAATATTTAATTCTATTTTAGATAGCTAACAAAGGAGATCGCCTAAAAAAACAACAAAAAAGTTGGTGGAATTTTACACTTTGCTATTTTAATTAATAAACAATAGGTTATAATTAGGGTGTTCCCTGTATACACAGGGATAAACCGTATTATGGCCATCAAAAATGAAAAACTGGCCCGTGTTCCCTGTATACACAGGGATAAACCGGCGTCAGTATTCCTGGTGTTTGGATTGATAGAGTGTTCCCTGTATACACAGGGATAAACCGGAACATAGCCATGATATAACGACGCCGTGGCTGTGTTCCCTGTATACACAAGGATAAACCGATCAGGCGATGATATTGTTTCGTGATGCGGTTGTGTTCCCTGTATACACAGGGATAAACCGGCAATCCCGTTATCACGAATTAATGACAAAAAGTGTTCCCTGTATACACAGGGATAAACCGCCGAGCGAATCGAACTCATGCTTAAAATGTCCGTGTTCCCTGTATACACAGGGATAAACCGTATAAGATGTTAATTTTTGTCCTTGGGTAAAGGTGTTCCCTGTATACACAGGGATAAACCGGCTTTTTTATCAGAGGCTCAATTGCAGGGTAAGTGTTCCCTGTATACACAGGGATAAACCGCTACCTGCGGAATTACAGGGGAAAACGGTCGAGTGTTCCCTGTATACACAGGGATAAACCGCGCAGTCTGGCTCGTGCCGCGTTTAACCGATTGTGTTCCCTGTATACACAGGGATAAACCGCGGTGGACGTTAGTGCAAATTATACAGTTAATGTGTTCCCTGTATACACAGGGATAAACCGGTCTTTTGCAAACCATTTTTGGATTAATATTAGTGTTCCCTGTATACACAGGGATAAACCGTGGTTACGAGGGCTTACCCTACGATTCATCAAGTGTTCCCTGTATACACAGGGATAAACCGCTAAACAACAAGAAGAGCGGCTAAATAAATTATGTGTTCCCTGTATACACAGGGATAAACCGCAACTGACATATAGGATAGCTCATGGTTTGCTGTGTTCCCTGTATACACAGGGATAAACCGTATTGACGTTTTTACTCACCTTTTCATCGAGCGTGTTCCCTGTATACACAGGGATAAACCGCTGGGATTGTTATTAGGCAAATGCTAGCTGAAGTGTTCCCTGTATACACAGGGATAAACCGAACAAAAGTTCTTAAGTCAATTTGAAACCGATGTGTTCCCTGTATACACAGGGATAAACCGGTACTACGATTGAAGAATTTCGCACAGATTTTGTGTTCCCTATACACATAGGGATAAACCGTTACCCCGGTGCACGTATCGATGAGAACGGCAGTGTTCCCTATACACATAGGGATAAACCGGGCTTTCGGCTGCTGCATCTAATACTCGACCGGTGTTCCCTATACACATAGGGATAAACTGTTCGCATGCGAACAAAAATGGATAATAGGTAAGGTTTCCTTTATTCTTATTAGCGCCAAGCAGGCATTTTGTGAAAATCCCTGCTTGGTGGGCGTAGATAGATGCCATATGGTTTTAAAACGTCTAAAAACTCATTTTTTGACAATGGCGTTTCTGCAACTTGTCATTTATAATCCTTATTTTTTAAGTTTAAGCAATCTTAATGCATTGGCTGTGACAATCGCTGTTGTTCCCGAATCAGCTAATACAGCAAGCCAAAGTCCTGTAATACCAAATAGGCTGGTAATTAAAAATATCAACTTAATGCCTAAAGCAATTGTAATATTCTGTTTGATATTACGGTTAGCAAAGCGCGTTAAACGTATCAATTTTGGTAAACTCAATAAACTATTTTTGGTTAAAGCCGCATCGGCTGTTTCGAGTGCGACATCTGTTCCGCTACCCATTGCAATACCTACAGTAGCGGCTTTCATGGCAGGGGAGTCATTAATACCATCGCCAACCATGGCAATAGCGGTTGTGGTGCTTATTTTTTCAATTTCATTTAATTTATCGGCCGGTAAAAGTTCCGCTCGGTAATCAATATTGAGTTGTTGGGCAATAGCTTTGGCTGCTCGTTCATTATCACCTGTTAACATCAAGGTTTTTAAGCCTAATTGATGAAGTTGATTAAGTGCACTGACCGCATCTTGGCGAAGTACATCTTGCAAAGCAATGATACCCAATAATTTTTGATGAGATACTACAACGACAACCGTTTTTCCTTCAGTTTCAAGCTGTTGTATAAGCTGTGCATCTTCTTGGGGTAATTGGGTTGATAAGGTGTCGAGTCTATTCGGGGCTACAACGTAAAAAGTCTCTTGATTGATATCTCCTTGAATACCGACCCCAGCAATCGCTTTACGATTATTGGCTTCAGTAAAAAAAATCTTATTTTGTTTAGCATAGTCAAGGATAGCTTTGGCTAACGGATGATGTGATCCACTTTCCACCGCAGCAACAACAGTTAACAAGTGTTCGGTTGTGATATCACGATTGATAACATCGGTAACTTGAGGTTTGCCTTCGGTCAGGGTTCCGGTTTTATCAAAAGCAATCATTTTGATTGAACCTATATGTTCTAGGGCTGCACCGCCTTTAATTAAAACACCATATTTAGCCGCACTCGATAACGCAGAAGTAATAACAGCCGGTGTTGATATCACTAACGCACATGGGCAACCTATTAGTAGTAACGTTAATCCACGATAAATCCATGTGTACCAATCAGTCTGAATCAATAGAGGCGGAATAACCATTACTAATAGCGATAATAGGGCAATAGCAGGGGTATAATAGCGACTAAATCGATCAATAAATCGCTCTATCGGTGCTTTGCGTTCTTCAGCATCTTCAATAAGTTGTAAAATACGGTCAACAGCGTTTTGTCCTGTTTCTGAGACAACTTTTAATTGAATGGTGTTATCTACCACTAGTGAGCCAGCTAAAATTTTATCACCATATAAATAATTGACTGGAATCGATTCCCCTGTTAGTGCGCTTTCATCAATGCTGGCTTGCTCACTGATTAAGATCACATCTGCCGGTAATCGACCGCCTGATGATATTTCGATAATATCGTCAGGTTTAAGACTATGACTTGCCACCGTTTTTCGATTTCCATCAACAACAATCACGGTTTCTTCTGGCATTAATTCAACCAGTGAGGAGATACCTTTTTTAGCTTTATTGCTGGCAATCCCTTCAAGCATTTCGCCAATCATAAACAAAAAAATCACCATGGTGGCTTCTTCTGCGGCACCGATAAATAGCGCACCAATAGCCGAAATACTCATTAGCGTTTCAATGGCAAAAGGAGTGCCACTACGGGTTAATGTGATGGCTTCTTTGGCTATTGGAATGATGCCAATAATAGCCGTAACAATGAAGGCATATTTACCTATATCATGATTGATTAACAGGATGATATAACTTATTACAATTAAGATACCCAGCGTCACTAAAGGCAGTAGTGCTTTTTTATCCAAACTGTGTGAATGCTCATGATGATGTGGTGAGGATTCAAAAATAGGGGTATAACCTAATTCAACCACTTTATCTTCAATGAGTTTGATAATTTCTTTATTTTTGTTGGGCACAAATACCATGAGTTTTCCAGTTGAAAACGTCATTTTTATTTGATTGATATCGGGTAACGTTTTGATTCCATTTTCAATTTTTTGGGCGCAATGCGCACAATCCATGCCTTGAATTTTCCATGTTAATTTGACAGTTGGGCTTTGCTGGTCAGGTTCATCGGGTGGAGGATCAAGATCATTGGTTTGCGTTTGAATATGATCATGATTTTCACGTCCCAGATTGGATTGATGGTTTTTATTAATATTACGGGCATGAAGTGAATTATGTGCATGATTATGTGTGATGTTTTGGCAGCTATCATGGCAGTGATGATCAGCGTGCTGATGAGTGGATTTGTTATTATATAACATAACGTTACCTCGGCTAGTTGATGATTTTTATTGTACGCTTGTATCATTAAAAATAAATCATTTTTTTAATGATATTTGTCAAGGTTTGGTTTGTATTAATTAAAAAGGATTGAAAACAAGTCATGCGGGATTAAACCCGAATGCTTAACATGTTTTTTGTTATGCTTATTTTCAGTATATAATTATTTCATTCTATATACAGGAAATCACTATGCCGAGTACTTCATCTTTTCGACAATTAAAAGGGGTAATTTTTACTGCTTTTCTTGTTACTACTTTCATTATCGGAATCGCAGGCGCTTTACAATCTCCGACATTAAGTCGTTTTTTAACTGATGAAGTCAATGTTGATCCCATTCTTGTCGGTCTTTTTTATTCAGTCAACGCGATTGCCAGTATTGTGGGGAGTTTCTTATTGGCGAAATATTCGGATAAAAAAGGGGACAGACGATTCATTGTCATATTCTGTTGTTTAATGGGGGTTTTCAATAGTCTGGTTTTTGCCTTTTCTCGGCATTATGTCTTTTTGATTACGTTGGGCGTGTTATTTGCGGCATTATCCTCAGCGGCAATGCCACAAATTTTTGCGTTAGCACGTGAGTATGCGGTTAAAACGGGTCGTAATGTTGTGGCATTTAACTCACTTATTCGAGCTCAACTTTCCTTGGCTTGGGTTATTGGTCCACCTTTGTCATTTGCGTTAGCGATCAATTATGGTTTTACTACCATGTATCTAAGTGCAATGGGGATGTTTTTTGTTGCGATGATCTTTGTCGCCATTTTTTTGCCTTCAGTCGAAAAAAATCCGGCTACACAGCAAACTCAAGCTATGAATCAGCAGGAGATAAATCAACCGTTATTCCAAAATAAAAATGTGGTTTTTTTATTTTTATCAACCGTATTTATGTGGACAGCGAATATGATGTATATCATCGATATGCCATTATATATAAAATCGAGTTTACATCTGTCGGATTCCTTGCCGGGTCAGTTAATGGGGCTTGCTGCAGGAATCGAAATTCCGGTTATGCTAATTGCTGGTTTTTTAGTACCTTATTTAGGAAAACGTAATCTATTTTTTATTGCAATTGGCTGTGGTGTTCTGTTTTATATTGGCATCATCCTGTTCAAAAATGAAGTAGCACTATTTTCATTGCAAATTTTTAATGCACTTTTCATCGGTATTGTGGCGAATATTGGAATTATCTATTTCCAAGATCTTCTTCCTACCCGAATGGGCGTTGCTTCAACGCTTTTTAATAATGGTATAACGTGTAGCGTTATCATTGCCGGTCTGATTCAAGGTTTCGTCTCTAAAGCATTTGGACATGAAATAATATATTGGATCGCTTTAATTATGGTGGCGGTTTCTTTCCTGTTTTGTGCTTTTGTTAACGAATCAAAATCAAACCCTTAATAGTCTTTGTACGTCTTTCGATATAGGAAAGACGTACGCATTAAGCATTAGTCAAAATTTAACGCATTTTGCAATGTGTTAAGACTAGGATAATGTGTTCTTTCATAACTCATGGGCGTGATTGCAACGTAGCCACTGTTTGCTATATCCAGTTCTTTGTCTTCATGGCAAGCGGTTTGATTTCGTTTAGCTCTGAACCAAAAATAGTCATGTCCTTCTGGGTCTTTAGTCGGGGTGAGTATCAGTTCGCTTACATCCGGTTCCCCTTGTTTGGTGAGTTTATATCCTTTTATTTGATCAGCATTACAATCTGGAAAATTGACATTAAAACAGATGTTTTTAGGCATTGATAACCCATGCAATTTTCGAATGACGTTTTCAGCATGGTGTATGGCACAATGCCAATTTGTCGGTTGATTATCTTCACTGCTCACTTGGCTTAATGCCATTGCCGGTACGCCAAGGGTCATCGCCATCATGGCTGCCCCAACGGTACCCGATAAAATCGTTTCAAAGCCAACATTAGACCCATTATTAATACCGGATAAGACTAAATCAGGTAATTGGTCTGTCATTAGATGTTTTAATGCAAATAACATGCAATCTGCTGGCGTACCATAAACGGCGTATTCGGTATGAGAACGTTTAGAGACTCTGAATGGGGCTTTTAAACTGACGGAACAAGAAACGCCGCTTTGATCTATAATTGGCGCCACTACCCAAACTTCATGAGCCAGTTTTTCCGCCACATTTTTTAATATTTTGATACCTTGGGCATCGATGCCGTCATCATTCACTAATAAAATACGATTCACTAATTTGACATCCATTTTGTTTCCTTATTTTGTTCGTTACTCAGTAAAAGTGTCACATTGTTCAATTGAACCACTATCAAACCCTTTTTTAAACCAAGCGTAACGTTGTTTCGACGTGCCATGTGTAAAACTATCGGGTACTACATAGCCATCACGTTGTCGTTGTAGGCGATCATCACCAATGGCTTCGGTTGTGTTCAGTGCTTGCTCGATATCACCAACTTCAAGTAAGTTCTGTTTTTGAACTGCATTTCCCCATAACCCTGCATAGCAATCGGCTTGCAATTCTAATCTTACTGATAATTGATTATCGCTAACATCGGAATATTGTTTAAATTGTTTTAGTTGATTAAATGTGCCGAGTAGATTTTGCACATGGTGACCGATTTCATGGGCAATGACATAACCTTGCGCAAAATCACCGCCACCGCCTAGTCGCTGTTTCATCTCTTGATAGAAAGAAGTGTCCAAATAAACCGTTTTATCAATACTGCAATAAAACGGCCCCATAAAGGTTTGACCAGTACCGCAGGAGGTTTGCGTTGAACCTGTATAAAGAACTAATTTGGGTGGGATATAGGTTTTGCCGAGGCGTTTAAATTCCTGGCTCCAATAATCTTCGGTGCTAGCTAAAATGACCGACGTAAATTTCGCTGCTTGCGGATCATCAATCGCATACTCAGCGCTGTTTTGTGGAGTGCTGTTAAGATCAATAACATCAGAATTGAGTAAACCCGTTAAATCAACGCCATAATAGCCGGCGATTAAAACAACAATGAATAGAACAACTCTACCTTTACCACCAATAGGAATTCGCGTTCCTAGTTCACTTCCTGATTGTGAGCGGCGATCTTCAATATTATCACTCTCTCTTTGGTCTCTCCAGCGCATAGGAATTACCTCATCAGTTTTAGTAAAGTCATTTTAAAGGATTATTTCATGGGATACTAGGTAAAGTTAAATTTGTTACAGGTGAACGATTTAGAAAAGGGTAGGACAGCTATTTTAAAAAAAATTTAACCAGAATTGTGTCGAATATATTGACGTGAAAGTTTCAACTATCAGATTGGTTGTAATTTTACAACCTGATCTTATGTTGCTATAATTAAAGCCTATTTTTTGTCAAACTAAACGTAATTATCAAACTTAATTGATTAATAGTAATAACGATAAATCGTTTAATTCTTTTTCTGTTCCTTGTATATCTTCAAAATTTAAGTAATCAATAAACCATTTGTTGTCACTAAAGCACTATAGCAAGTCTTTATCAAAATTGTATTCAACTTATTCCATAATTTGCATGAAAATAGGCGGTTTTTTATGAAGAAGGCAAAAAAGTCAATTACAAAACCTTTGAATATTAATGATATTACCATTATTGATGATAGTAAGCTTAAAAAAGCCATTACGGCTGCTGCACTCGGTAATGCGATGGAGTGGTTTGATTTTGGTGTTTATGGTTTTTTAGCCTATATATTAGGGCAGGTGTTCTTTTCAAATGCATCGCCCAGTGTTCAAGTTGTCGCTGCGTTAGCCACTTTTTCAGTCCCTTTTTTAGTGCGTCCATTGGGCGGAGTGGTGTTTGGTTTATTAGGTGACAAATTAGGACGGCAAAAGGTGCTGTCTATGACAATTGTGATTATGTCGTTAAGTACCTTTTGTATTGGCTTAATTCCTTCTTATGCAACTATTGGGATTACCGCACCAATCTTATTGTTATTGGCGAAATTAGCACAAGGATTTTCAATTGGTGGTGAATATTCTGGAGCGGCCACCTTTGTGGCTGAATATTCGCCTGATCGTAAACGAGGATTTATGGGGAGTTGGCTGGATTTTGGGTCAATTGCAGGCTTTTTAATTGGTGCAGGGTTAGTTGTCATTTTATCTACTTTATTAGGTGATGCCAAATTTCGAGATTGGGGATGGCGTATCCCGTTCTTTTTTGCGTTACCTTTAGGGGTAATTGGTCTGTATTTACGTCATGCGCTCGAGGAAACGCCCACTTTCCAGCAACAATCTGTGTCTAATGAACAACGGTCTGAAAAACCATCTAAAATTACGTTAAAACAGATTTTAACCCAATATTGGAAGAGTTTTATGGTCTGCGTGGGCTTAGTGATCGTGACCAATGTTACCTATTATATGTTGCTGACGTATATGCCAAGTTATCTATCGCACGATTTAAATTATCATTCCGATCATGGTGTATTACTGATTATTGCAATTATGATCGGTATGCTATTTGTTCAACCTATGATTGGCTTAATAAGCGATAAAATTGGGCGAAAACCCTTTATTATTGGCGGTAGTGTGGGGCTACTCATTCTTGCTTATCCGGCCTTTATGATGATTAATAGTGATAATATTGGTTTAATCTTTTTGGGATTACTAATACTTGCCATACTACTTAATTGCTTTACAGGTGTGATGGCATCTATTTTACCAGCTATTTTTCCTACCAATATCCGGTTTAGCGCGTTAGCTATCGCTTTTAATATCTCGGTATTAATTGCCGGGGCAACCCCAACAGTGGCAGCTTGGCTTGTCGAAGAAACCAATAACTTATATATGCCTGCATACTATTTGATGGTTGTGGCAATGGTTGGGTTAGTCACTGGTTTAAAAATGCGAGAAACCGCAAATCAACCATTAAGAGGCGCCACACCAGCTGCTTCAAATCGTCGCGAAGCAAAAGAAATTTTATCGGATCATTTTGATTCAATTGAACAAAAAGTTGAAGATATTGATGAGCAAATCGAAAATCTGCAAGAACAGCGTCAAGATTTAGTCGATCAACATCCTAAACTAGATTAACGACGATAAACATAGGGACGTCGAACAGACTTTTTGAATAAGTGATTTTGCTGATATTGAACATGCTCAAATCAAGAGGGGATAAGATAATCTTCTCTTGATTCTCTCATCCCTCCAAAAAATTGAACATTATTGTATAACGGATTTACAAGTGGTAATTGTCAAAGTCCCATTGCCAAGTATTGTAAGTGTTTATTTGCTTTGGGTTTGGTGGATACTTGCCGATTGTGGTCGTTCAATTCTCTTACTGAAAGTTTATTAAAAAGGAATTGTCATGATTGGATTGTAAACCCAAAAACTTTAACAGAATTTGATTTAAACATATAAGGTTGAGTGAGGCTCTCTTTAAATTCACATATACTTTTTAAATAAATAATAAGCCATACCTCCTAATAGTATGGTGATTGCATAGAGCTTCCATAAACTTTGCCAGATGATTGAGAAATCGACATTTTTTAAATAAATCTGTTTAGTCAATTCGATAAAGTGACGCACCGGATTGATTTCAGTTAAATACTGTAAACAGAGTGGCATGTTTTCGATTGGCGCAATAAAGCCAGATAGTAAAATAGCCGGCACCATAAAGGTAATAATGCCGATAAAGGCTTGTTGTTGAGTTGAGCAAAGCGCAGAGATAAATAATCCAAATCCCACTAAAGAGAGTCCGTAACTCATCATACAGAGATAGTACCAAATAAACGATCCTTTAAACGGGATTTGATATATAAAAATACTGGCAATAAGTACTATTGTTCCTTGTAATGTTGCCACAATGATTGCCGGTATCGCTTTACCAACAAAAATTTGCCATGTCATTAAAGGTGAAATACGTAGTTGGTCAAGCGTGCCTTGTTCACGTTCTCTCGCTACTGATAACGAGGTTACGATCATAACGCCAATAGTGGTAATAAGTGCAACCAGCGAAGGTAAGATAAAATGTTTATAGTCTAAATTACTGTTATAATGGTGACGAACGATTAATCCGCCCTTATCTTGATTCATATTTTGTTGCTGATATTGCATAATAATTTGTTGAATATAGTTAGCGGCAATTTGGGCACTATTCGATTTACGACCGTCTAAAATTATTTGGATTTGTGGCGATTGTCCATTCAGTAACTTGCGAGAAAAATCAGCAGGAAATTGTACAACCACTAAGGCCTTTTGATGATTAATCGTGTCAGTAATGGCTTGCTGTGAATCTAATATCAATACGTTTGAAAAACTGCTGGCATGGGCTATACGATCGATTAACTCCGTCGTCGGTTCATCAATCGTGGGGCGATAAACGGCAATGGTCGCATTATTGACATTCAAGGTTGCAGCAAAGGGAAAGATAAAAATTTGTAGCAATACTGGCACGATTAAGATAATGCGTGTCTGTTTGTCTTGCCAAAGTAGGGCTAACTCCTTTTTGATTAGAGTTAATGTGCGGTAAAAGGCGATAGTGTTGAAAAATTTTAACATAGTATTACTCCTTTACCTTAATCTAATTGCATTCGGGTTTTTTTGAAAATCACCACAAATAACAGCAATAAACACATCAGTAAAAAGCCTGCATTAATCAGCATGACTGAAAAAATATCGCCCGCTAAAAAGAGGGTTTGTAGAATATTGACGTAGTAACGTGCAGGAATGATATAGGTAACTAGTTGAATGATAGCGGGCATGCTATTGATTTCAAATACAAAACCTGACAGCATGACCGCAGGTAAATAGGCCGCGTTTAACGCTATCATTGCTGCATTAAATTGATTCCGCGTAAGCGTGGATATTAATAAGCCAAGTTGCAAAATCACCAATAAAAATAGACTGCTGAGTAGTAACAATAACGTAAAGGATCCACGAAAAGGGACATGCATAATGCCTACGGTGACAATAAAACAGATAATTAAGGCTATTAAACCGATTAAGTAATAGGGAATCAATTTAGATAATAAGAACTCCAACTTGGTCATCGGGGTAGAGAGCAATGCTTCCATTGTGCCACGTTCCCATTCTCGAGCAACGACTAACGACGTCAATATCGAGCCAATTATCGTCATAATAATGGTTATTGCACCGGGCAAAATAAAATTTTTGCTGATTGCTGCGGAGTTAAACCAAACGTGCGAAGTCATGTCAATCATTGGTTGACTATTCATTAATTGCTGTTGACTGCGCTGCTGTAACCAGATTTGCCACACACCGGTTAAATAGCCTTGTACAAAATTAGCGGTATTCGGTTCACTTCCGTCGGTAATTAACTGAATGGCTGCTTGCCTATTTTGTACTTGTTGAGCAAAATTAACTGGAATGATAAGCATACCTCGAATTTCGCCAGCATTTAATTTTGCCGATAATGCTGAACGATTATCCAGATATATGGGTTCAATATAGGGGGAACCATTTAACACTTGGACAAAATCATGGGCAGGTTGACTGTTTTGTTCAACTAATACCCCAACACGGATTTTATTGGAATCTAAACTAATACCATAGCCAAATAAGAAGAGTAATATTAATGGAATAATAATTGACATAATCCAACTGCTCGGGTCACGAATAATCTGTTTCATCTCTTTTTTACACAGTGTTAATGTTCGAGAGAGTGAAAATATCATGTTGTTGCCCCTGAGTTAGCGTCGTTCACCAATTTAATAAAGGCTTGCTCCATGGTGGCGTTGCTTGCGACCGATTGTTTAAGTTGGTTAGGCGAACCCAAAGCAATTAACTTGCCACCATTAATTAATGCAATGCGATCACAATATTCGGCTTCGTCCATAAAGTGAGTGGTGACCATGACCGTAACCCCTTTTTCGACTAAACTGTTGATATGGATCCAGAACTCACGACGAGTGATAGGATCGACGCCAGATGTCGGTTCATCAAGAAATACAATATCGGGTTTATGCATCAACGCACAGGCTAAAGCTAATCGCTGTTTGAATCCTAAGGGGAGTGATTCTGGTGTTTTGTCTAAAATCGGCTCAAAATTAAATGCGGTTATCATTTCATTCATGCGCAGTGTTTGTTCACTGCCCATTAAGCCGTAGATGCCTGAAAAGAAGATTAAATTTTGGCGTACAGTTAATCTGTCATATAAAGAAAAACGTTGTGCCATATAGCCAATGCGTTCACGTACTTTAGTTGCACTTTTTTTGAGATCAAATCCCAATACTAACGCTTGCCCATCACTAATCGGTAATAAACCACACATCATTTTAAATGTTGTCGATTTACCTGCGCCATTGGGCCCTAATAAACCAAATATTTCACCACGCTTTATGGCAAAATTAACATGATCCGTTGCAATAAAATTACCAAAAGTTCGGGTAAGATCTTTTGCTTCTATGACAATATCGTTTGGCAGACCGGCAACCTGCGGCATAATTTTAGTTAATATTGATTCTTTTTGAGTTATTCCGCCTAATCGGTCAATAAACGCATCTTCAAACCGTCCTAAGGTAGGTTGATAAGTGATGTTAGTTGTCCCAAGTTTTGCTATGACTTGTTCAATGGCGTGATTCGGCTTGAGTATTAAGCGAATACGATCACCTTCGATCACGCCGTCACTGACTTCAGGGAGTTTTAAGGCCGTTTGTAATAACCGACGATGTGAAATTGGCGAAGCGAGCAGGTAAACCCGATCTTTGACACGTTCAGTTAAACATGAGGGTTGACCTTGAAAGAGTAATTCACCTTGATTCATCAGTAAAATTGTTTCACATTGCTCGGCTTCATCAAGATAAGAGGTGCTCCAGATAATTAACATCCCTTCTTTGGCTAGTTGATGAACCATGTGCCAAAGTTCTTGGCGTGAAATAGGATCCACGCCAACACCAGGCTCATCAAGTAGTAATATTTGTGGATCGCCAAGCAAAGTACATGCTAACCCCAGTTTTTGCTTCATTCCCCCCGATAACTTGCCCGCCAAACGTTGGGTAAATTTAGTTAAATCGGTGAATTTTAGGAGTTTGGCAAAAATTTGTTGACGTTCTTCTTGTTTGATATGTCGCAGATCAGCAAATAAATTAAGGTTTTCACTAACCGTCAAATCCTCGTAAAGACCAAACTTTTGAGGCATATAGCCTAAAATTGCGCGCAATTGATCCCGATCTTCAGTCGGATTATATTGCGCAACATTAATTTGACCTGCACTTGGCGAAAGCAAGCCTGCCAGCATACGCAATAGTGTTGTTTTCCCTGCACCGTCAGGGCCAACCAATCCTGTCACACCCTGTGCAAAAATTGTTGTCGATAAAGGTTTTAGTGCGACAGTGACTTGCTGATTTTTTTGCTTAAACACTTTGGTCACATGAGTGAGTTTAATTTGCTGGCGATTTTGTTTAGTCATAGCGATTATTCTGCAAATTTAATCGTTACCGGCATGCCTTGGCGCAACATATCATTCGCTTGACCGTCACCAGTTTGACGTATTTGAATACGTAAGCGGTAAACTAAATCTGTACGTAATACAGGGGTTTCGACGGTTTTAGGTGTAAATTCGGCCGTAGGCGATACAAAACCAATCTGTCCAATATAAGGTTTATCTGGCTGTGAATCGGTATAAACATAGACAGTTCTACCCGGAATGGCTTGATGTAAATTGACCTCGTCAATATAAGCACGTACCCAGACAGGTCTATCTATAGATATAGCATAAATCGGGGTTCCTGCGGTTAACATTGTGCCTGATTCTACTGCTCGAGTTAAAATGGTGCCGTCGGTTGGTGCATAAAGTTCGGTATCCGATAAGTTAAGTTCCGCTTGGTCTAACTCGGCTTTAGCCGCTTGCACGGTGGCTTGTGCTGCTTCAATTTCTTCTTTTCGGTAACCATTAGTAAGTTGATCAAGTTTTTGCTTTGCTGTTTGTAAATTAGCGTTAGCTTGATTACGTAATGTTAAACTGTTTTCAAGTTGATCTTTAGAAATGGATGATGATTTCATCAATTTGACCATGCGTTGGTAGTTATTTTCAGCATAATCATAACTTGCTTGATATTGTAAAACTTGTGCTGCTGCTTGGGCAACTTCTTCTTTACGATATCCGGTTATCATTAAATCAAGTTGCGCCTGCTTTACCATCAGATTTGCTTTCGCTCTATTTAAAGCGATTTGATAAGGTTTTGCATCCAGTTTAGCTAATAGATCACCTTGTTTAATCGAATCACCTTCTTCGTGATTTAATTGTATTAAGCGTCCTGATACACGAAAGCTACTGTTTACCGTTCTGATATCCACATTACCATATAAAATCAGCGATGA
Organism: Gilliamella sp. B3801; assembly: GCF_026536645.1. Classification (NCBI taxonomy): domain Bacteria; kingdom Pseudomonadati; phylum Pseudomonadota; class Gammaproteobacteria; order Orbales; family Orbaceae; genus Gilliamella; species Gilliamella sp. B3801. Next base: position 69,454 of record NZ_JAFNNR010000012.1, on the reverse strand, counting down.
AGGACTTTTATACATGAACCAAATCGCCCAAATTACTGCAATAATAATTAATATTAACAGGGCGATAAGTCCTTTTTGTTTCATGGATATTCTCATTTAGTTTACTCGGCAAGATGTTTTAAAAGTTTAGATAAGATTGTGCGTAACTGTTGACGTTCTTCTTGGGTAATAACTTGCCAAGCTTGAACCACTTTTTTTTCCATGGGCGGTATTTCATATTGAAAAAAATGGATGCCTTTTTTGGTTAAAATTAAGCAATGTGAGCGACGATCATGCGGATCAGCTTGGCGGGCGACTAAGTCATTTCCCACCAGTGTATCAACAAAACGGGTAATTTGTACGCGAGTAAAATTGGTTAATTCGCTGATTTGCGATGGTTTTACCCCTTCAGGGTGAAAGGCGTTAATCACTAATAAAACCGCAAATAATTTATCATCTAATTCATAATGTCGGTAGGTTTGATTCAAATTTTCTAATAGTGCTTCGGTACTAAATTGCAATAAGCGACTTAAAAAAATCTCGTCATAGTTTGAAGAGAGTCCACGAGCTTTAAATTTTTCAATCAGTTTTTCAACGGTTGCTATCGGGATTGCCATCACATCACCTTATTTAGATAGTTTCATTTGAAACTATATCAAATGAAATTACTTTTCACAACCATTAATTTAGTTAACTAGTTTTGTTGTTATCCGTCATCTGTAATAATTTACTATGATATTGGCGACGGTATTCGGTCGGGGTACGTTCAGTTTTTTTTCTGAAGATTCGACAAAAATAGTGACTATCTTTGAAACCTGAAGCTAAGGCAATATCTTTGATATTTAAATCATAGTCTCTAAGGCGAGTTTTTGCATATTCCAGACGTACATGGGTAAGATATTCATTCAAACCTATTTTACCTTCTCGCTGGAATAGGTGAGATAGATAATTGGGTGAAATATAGAACATTTTAGCGAGAAAATCTCGGGTAATATCGTCACGAAAATGGCTATCAATATATTGCCGAATTGCCTCAAATAAGCTAGCTGTTTTGGTTGAGGTTTTGACATCAACATTCAGTAAGTCGAAGGTATGACTTAATAAGCTTTGAATAAGATGATAAGCGGTAGGAGCACGCTCGCAAGGCTGATGCTGCCAAGTTAGTTCAGCTAGCGCTTGAATGATAAACGCCCCAATACGTGCGCCTCGCCTAGGTACATTAATTTGATCATAAGATGTCAGTGCTTGACCGTCCCACTGGTTGATAGTCATGCTAATTTGTTGTTTATCATACAGGATGCTTAATGTGGTGAAGGGGGTTGTATAAGCGGGCTTGCTCCAACTTTGTGCTGTGATATATAAAAGATCGCTAGGAAATAACGTTTTTTCAATAATGTTTCCCTGATAGTCTGCCCATTGTATAGATTGTTTTCCCTTTATCATGATTTCTATTCTGGGTAAACTGACTTGATCAGCAAGTAGTGGTGCTGATTGAGCATAATTAGCAAAATAAATCTGATTCGTTTGTTGATGATTAAGGCATTTTGCTAGCACTTCATTGATCGTTATCGCCATATCGCTATCTTCATAAAATAATATCGTAGATAAATCGAGTTATGTATCGTAATCATGATTATATACTGCCAAAAAGTATTTTATAGTATCAAGTAAATCATTAATTTTATCAATAGTTTATTCTTAAAATGTTTTTAGTGTGATCTCACTCACATTTTCTTATCAAGCGTACAAATATCCAGTAAATCGCAGGATTGTCATCTAGGCTATCGGTTACAGATTACTTAGTATGGTACCAATACAGTGATTAATGATTTGAACATTCAGCAGGAGTTAACCATGGAATTATATTTAGATACCGCCGATATTGAAGCCATTAAACGTCTAGCCCCCATTTTACCGATTAATGGCGTCACAACCAATCCAAGCATTGTGGCAAAATCCGGTCAATCACTCTTTACCTTATTATCGACACTGCATGATTTATTGGGCGCCGATAAATTACTGTTTGCACAGGTACTTTCAAGCGATGCATCATCCATGATAAAAGAGGCAGAACAACTCAGAAGAGTCGTACCCAATATTGTCACTAAGATTCCTGTTAATGCAGAAGGACTGAAAGCGATTAAAGCTTTAACACAACAAGGAATTCCTACTTTAGGCACTGCTGTTTATGGCGCAGGGCAGGGATTATTAGGTGCGCTAGCTGGGGCTAAATATATTGCGCCTTATGTCAATCGAATTGATGCCCAAGGCGGCAACAGTAAAGATACCGTGCAAGAATTACAAAAACTGTTAGCGTTACATTGTCCTCAAACCATGGTATTGGCGGCAAGTTTTCGCACACCTAGGCAAGCATTAGATTGTCTGTTAGCAGGATGTGAATCTATTACCTTACCGGTGGATGTAGCTGAACTATTTATCTCCGATCCAGCTGTAGATGCTGCGATAGTAAAATTTGAACAAGATTGGCGTAATGCGTTTGGTTCACTGACTTATTAATTTAAACTGTCATCATCTGTTATCACATTCCGCCTAATTGGGTGGAGTGTGTTTGTCTGTGTTTCTGAGCAATAATTGAAAAGATAGCCTAAAAATTTAAGTTTTGTTGTATGATAGTTAAAAATGAAATATTAGGTTAGCCATAATGACAGGAAAAAAACAAACATCTATTGTTAATGCACTTTTAACGGTATTGAGAATTGAAAGGTTATCGCATAGTTTTATTCGAATTAACTTTAGTTGTGATAAACAGCTGACGGTTAATCCTTTATGGATTTGTCCTCATTTAAAATTATTGTTTGCTGATCCTTCAACGGGAACGATAATTTTTCCACAATTAGACGACAATAATAAAATTCTGATAAATGACAAGATTCGTCAATTGGCTCGGAGTTATAGTATTCGTCATTATGATGAAACGGCACAGCAATTAACGATTGATTTTGCCATTCATCAAGAGGGATTAGCTTCGGTTTGGGCTCAGCAGGCTAAAGTCAATGATCAGATAGGTTTAGTCGGCACAGCGGCAAAACTTATGTTTAATCAGCAAAGTTTGGTGTTGATTGGTGATATAACAGCTGTACCTGCCATTTGTTATACGCTTGAACACCTACCTAACAATGTTAATGTTCAAGCGTTTATCGAAGTCAATCACCCAACAGATATTATGGCTTTACCGAATAGTCTAAATACTCATGTTAACTGGCTGATACAAGATGTTAATCAGCCAAATCAACTTGTTGAAACAATAAAAAAAGCGAATATTGTTCATAGTGATAATTTACTTATTTGGGGTGGAATGGAGCGGGATTTAGCCCAGCAAATTCGACATACGCTTAAAGATAATTATCCTCATTTACCCCCCGATGCATTTCATATTATTAGTTATTGGCGACATGGTTTTGCTGAAGGGGAGTTTAAACATCGTGAATAGTAACGTGTAATTAAGATGAACATTCTAGCTCATTTACATCTTGCCACTTTAGCTAATAGCTCCTTAATTGGCAATAGTGTGGCTGATTTTGTTAAAGGGGATCCTTATCTTGTTTATCCGCAAACGATAGCCGACGGTATCATGTTACATCGTAAAATTGATAGCATGGTCGATGGTTTAACAGAAGTGAAACAAGCCAAAACACACTTTATCAAACCGCATCAACGTGTCGCACCGATTGCACTTGATATTGTATGGGATCATTTTTTATCTAAACATTGGACTGATTATGGCATGGGTCAATCAGTGTCTGAATTTGACCAATACACCAGACAACAAATTCAGCCCTTTATTCATCTCTATCCTGAACATTATCAGCATTTTATGCAGTCAATGTGGCAAGGCAAATGGTTAGAAAATTACGCAAATCTTGAATTTGTTGGAAAAGTGCTTAATGGTATGGCCACCCGACGACCAAAGCTATGGTTATTAAAAGAGACTATTTATGATATTAAGCAGCACTACAAAGAATTCGAAGCGCTGTTTTTTATTTTGTATCCTAAAATGTGTCGCTTAATAATAGCTGATCCTATTTAGTTATCATCCCCGCTAGGACTACCTGTTATTAATGTAAAATTAGACTTAACAAATGTGAATTAATAACTTGGATGTGTCCTAAGCGGATTGCTAATTACCGTAGATACTAATTGGGTAATATAATTTTCCCGTTTTCAGTCGTGATTAAATCCTTTTGGTTTGGTGTTTGCGAAATAGGGACAAGCGTATTTTCGGTCAATTGTGGAGCAAAACCTATTTTACCACCTCTGGCTTTTACACGAACAACTTGGCTTTCAGGTAAAGAGGCATGATTCGTTAAATGAAACCATAACCATTCCATGGCATCTTCCCCATAATAATCAATTGGTAAGAGCGAATTATCAAATGGATAAGTGCCATCCAAGTAGCTGGTGTTTTCAATCTCATAATAGCGCAGTTGCGAGGCGTTACCTTCTACTTGGCTATTTAATGCGACATAAGCACGTGCAGTATAATCAGGTAGCTGTTTAACGTTATGACGAGCATGAACGATAAGGGTTTTTGTGCCATGTAAATTTGCTGATGCACTCACTTGATTAATGCCAAATTTAACTCGAGGATGCGTTAATTTTTTATATAAACATATGGCGCCCTTAGCATTATAGTCAATGGCTTTTTTGTTATCTGAACCCGAAAAGAAATCGCTTCTTGGTGAATAGGCATCTTCATTATTAACCAGTGCTAAAGCCGTTGAATCATCCGTTAACCATATCGGTAAATGACCCGTTGCAAAAGACCATAGCTGTTGAAATGTCACTTCGTGTAAACTAGCAACTTTACCTTGATAATTTATCGGATTTTGTTGCGTACTTGCGACCGAGTAGCCACACATTCTATCGGTGACATCAAAATGACCATAGGCACTGATATATTGATAAGGCAATCCAATTGTTTCTTTATAATAAAAATAAGGGAGTTGGATATCCATTGATGGCGTCCAACCATAGCTATGTAATTTTTCAAGTGCTTCTTCAGGGGTACCTTTTGTTAATAAGTTTTCTTTTTTTAGCGCATCACAACGGTTTTGTGAATAAAGGTATTTGTCAGCAAACGGAATAGTGATCGTTTTGTGTTTAGCTACAATAGCAGGTATAGCACAAGGAATATACAGGGACGCATAACTACTGTAATCAGCAATTGATTTATAATCGATTTTTTGAGGAGCACTTTTATTATATTGAATAGAAACGGTGCTATTTTCAACATTGGGTTGAATTTGTGGATTAACCGCAACGATACCTTTAATGACATTGTCAGTATCAAGTTCACCTGCTTTTAATGCTGCACCGCCACCATCACTTGCACCATAAACTAAAACTATTGTGTTATCCTTATTAAAATGAAACTTAGAATCAGAAGGGAATTGTGTATTAAGGGCATAAAAAGCAAATTCAATGGATTTTAATACAAATTCGCCCCATCTTTCTTCAGAATTTAATCGTGAATGGAGTTGTTTTATTGCATAGCGATTTGGATATTTTTTAATAAATCTATCTCTATTGAAAATAGTGGGTTCGAACAATAAATTAGTAGATTGAGTTTGCCCATTTATGGCATAACCACGCTTATGCTCAATATCATAAATACCATTGCCTAAACCTTTATCATTATAAACAACCGCACAATTGTGCCGAAGTCCCCATAAACCACGAATTTGCACATCTTTTGCATTATATAACCCGTCTGAATCCGTCGCAGGCACTGCAACAATACATGGTTTATTTTTATCAAAATCAAGCGGGATTTGCAGTAACATGCCCACCTTTTCTTGTTCTAATTTTAGTGTTGCTAAAATTTCAAATCCCGGAATTTTGCCATCAAAAAGGGGACTTAATTCCTGGCGTCTAAATCCAAATAAGGAGCCTTCACCATTATTGATATTGATAAAACGATTGAGTTTTGCTTGCCGTAGCTCTTGAATGGTTGGCTGAGTCGGATCACTGAAATGTGGGGTATAAATTGACGTGGATAAGGTAGTAAATCCTAAACCTGCCGTAACGAGGTCATCACTGTCACCATCATAATAAATGGCTTCTTCGGTAAGTAGCCAGTCGGGAGCTAAAATTAAGTAATTTTGAGAAGAATCGGTCTGAATATCTTGTTGAGCGTGCAAGGAAATTGGAATAAGTGTGGAGCTAAAAAGTAATAATGATAATAATGTTTTAACGTGAAAGTTGTGCAATTGCATTTCAAATATTCCTTTTTGATAGTCAGACTGTTAAATAGTTGCGTATCATTCATTGCAATCAAAAACATTAACAATCCTGTTAATGTTAGTTTTTGAATGACAAATCCATTATAAATTATTTTCTAATTTTTGGTATGATTTAGATTGGATAGGTTCCAAAATGCCGCGATAATTTTTTCGGATAATCGCCTTTTTTGGACACACATTCCTATGTCAAAAGGTTGCATTAAGTTGGTTGACCATTCAGTAATACGCTCTCTTATTCTTTCGGGACTGTTTTCCATCACAACTTTCGGTAATAGGGCAACACCGCAGCCTAATGCCACCATTGAGACAATGGCTTCATGTCCGGCAACGGTGGCATAAATTTTAGGGCTGGTAATTTTCTGTTGCTTAAACCAAAGATCAATACGTTGTCGGCTTGGGCCATGCTCAGGTAAAATGAAAGGGATATTATGCCAATCGGGCTTTTTTTGATGAAGTTTATCACTAAAGGTGCTATTAAGTTTGGGTATTAACAAAACCATTTCAATTTCACCAAATTTTAAAAATTCAACACCAGCAGGCAATTGTTTCGGTTTGCCTGCGATAGCGAGATCCGCCTCGTTAGACTGGACTTTTTCAACGGCATCTGCCGCATCGCCAGTTGATAATTTGATTTCAATCAGTGGGTAATGTATACGAAACTGGTCTAAAATGTCGGGTAAATGGCTGTAAGCGGCTGTCACTGAACAAAAAAGTCTTAATTCACCAATGAGCTGTTGATTGGATAATTCTAACTCTTGTTTTAATTGCTGATGTTGACTAATAACTTGGAGTGCAAAACGTTTGACCTTTTCGCCAACTTGGGTGATTTGAACTTGCCGATTATCACGTATAAAAAGCGGATGACCAAAATAGTCTTCCATGCGTTGGATTTGCCGTGATAAAGTCGATGGGCTAACATGCATAGCATTAGCTGTCATACCAAAATGACACGTCTCACATAAATGTAAAAATAATTTCAAATCACGAATATTCATAGAAAGTTCCGTTTTGATAAAACTTTTGCGTAGTTCAGCGCTATTTTATACTGTAAATGTACAAATTGGCTAGGCTAGTGAAGATATTATGCAGAGATAATTAAATAAGGGAAATCACAGGTAATACATTCATGGCAATGCATAGCGATACCTGTTAAAATGCTCGATTATTTTTGTACAGGTTAATGAACGTTAATTTTATGACAGAACAAGCTTATTTAGACGAAGTTAATGCTCGTCGCACTTTTGCTATCATTTCGCACCCTGATGCCGGTAAAACCACGATTACCGAAAAGGTTTTGTTATTCGGTCACGCAATTCAAACTGCCGGAACGGTAAAAGGGCGTGGAGCCAATGCGCAACATGCAAAATCTGACTGGATGGAGATGGAAAAACAACGTGGTATTTCTATCACAACTTCTGTGATGCAATTTCCATATAATGATTGTTTAGTCAATTTACTTGATACCCCCGGGCATGAAGACTTTTCGGAAGATACCTATCGCACATTGACAGCAGTGGATAGCTGTTTAATGGTCATTGATGCGGCTAAAGGGGTGGAAGATCGTACTCGTAAATTAATGGAAGTGACACGGTTACGTAATACCCCAATTTTAACCTTTATGAATAAGTTAGACCGTGATATTCGTGATCCAATGGAGCTGCTTGACGAAGTTGAAAACGAGCTTAATATCCTATGTGCACCAATCACTTGGCCGATTGGTTGTGGTAAGTTATTTAAAGGCGTGTATCATCTGAAAAAAGATGAAACCTATCTTTATCAATCAGGTAAAGGCCACACTATTCAGGATGTACGTATTATTAAAGGGTTAAATAATCCGGAATTAGATACAGCGGTGGGCGAGGATTTAGCTCTGCAATTGCGGGAAGAGCTAGAACTGGTTCAAGGTGCATCAAATGAGTTTGATTTGGATGCTTTTTTATCTGGTGATTTAACCCCTGTCTTTTTTGGTACAGCGTTAGGTAATTTTGGTGTCGATCATATGCTTGATGGCTTAACTGCTTGGGCGCCAACGCCACAACCTCGTCAAACGGATAAGCGAGAAGTGAAATCCTCAGAAGAAAAATTTAGTGGCTTTGTGTTCAAAATTCAAGCTAATATGGATCCAAAACATCGTGACCGAGTTGCTTTTATGCGTATCGTGTCAGGGAAGTATGAAAAGGGCATGAAGTTACGCCATGTGAGGATTGCCAAAGATGTGAATATTTCTGATGCCTTGACATTTATGGCTGGTGATCGTGAACATGTCGAAGAAGCTTATGCAGGCGATATTATTGGATTGCACAATCATGGTACGATTCAAATCGGTGATACGTTTACGCAGGGGGAAGATTTCAAATTTGTTGGTATCCCTAATTTTGCGCCTGAATTGTTCCGACGGATACGATTAAAAGATCCGCTTAAACAAAAACAGCTATTAAAAGGATTGGTGCAGTTGTCAGAAGAGGGGGCTGTACAGGTATTTAGACCCTTATCCAACAATGATTTGATTGTCGGAGCGGTCGGTGTGCTGCAATTTGATGTTGTGGTTGCGCGCTTAAAATCGGAATACAATGTAGAAGCCATTTATGAACCGGTGAACGTCACAACCGCCCGTTGGGTAGAATGTAGTGATGTGAAAAAATTGGAAGAATTTAAACGTAAATGTGAACAAAATTTAGCGCTGGATGGTGGCGATAATCTTTCTTACATTGCACCAAGTATGGTGAATTTGAATTTAACACAGGAACGTTATCCGGATGTTGAATTTAGAAAAACACGTGAGCATTAATGTAAACTTCATTTATCCGTTTTTGGTATAACCGATAATGCTAATTAAGAAGAGCTAGGTGACTAGCTCTTATTTAATCTTCTTCAACATCAAGCCCATTAATAGCAAAACCATCGAAAGAACTCCAGTTTGAAAATACTTCAGTCAAGGCATTAATCATGCCAAATAGCTCATCTTCTTTACCTTCAAAGCTAATTTCTGTGAAGTCCACTATATGATCAGTTGAATTAACATCAGAATTCTCATCATTTGACCCATCTTCGATTTCACTATTCGTTTGGTCATAGGAGTAATATTTTTCGAATTCTTTACTGAGTATACCATTTTCAAGGGCAATAACGATTTTATGAAGATTTTCATCTCCCCATGATAACCATTTAGCACTGATATCATAAATCAGTTCATAATCAGTACGATAAACCATAATAATATATTTTAAGGAATAAGGTTCAATATACTGGATAATTTGCTTGCTTTGATTAATATCTTTTAACCAAAATGGGACTACAATCTCAATTTTTCCTCCCCAACTTTCACTCAATTTTTTTATCGCTTGCGCCCATTGTTGCCAAATCAGATCTTTATTTTGGTCATAATCACTTAATAAATAGGGTTCTATATCATATTGAATTCCAGCAAGACAAGGTTTATTTATACGTCGCTGACAGAATTGCTTAATTATTTGATTACGTTCAATCGCATTTTGTAAACCACTTTCAAGTATCATTTCTGCTGCTCCTTCAACAGCAATGATCTCAATACCATTTTGAAATGCAATGTCTAAGAGATTTATTAGCTGTTCTTCATATTCAATTTGCTGGTTTTCAATAAATAATTGTAAATAAATCTGATTGATCCCTTTTGATTTTATCTTTGTGATAAATTGGTTAGGTGAATTATTCCATGTGGTTGCTTTCCAATTCCACATAGCAAGATTGCGGTTTTTTTCCGGATAAGTTAAGTTATTAACCAGTGTATTTGAATGTGTTGATTGTTCAATGTCCAGTTTTGGAACATTTGAACTATCTGGTTGAGCAGATGTATCAAGTGATAAGGGTTGATTTTGATCAATCATAATTGGAACCGGATCACTCATTGCTACCTGCTCAATAATTTGCGTTGTATTTACCACGGCGCTTAAAACCGAATCGCTATTAGGATTCGACAAATCATGTTGCAATGCCGTATCGTATTGGCTCGTTTCGGTGTTTTTAAGGTTGTTCAACATCGACACATTACCCGCAAAAGCCGCAGGCAGGACAGTAATTAGAATAAATAGTACATTGCTTGATAGTCGTTTAATGTTATTTATCAAATTTAACTCTCTCCATTTTTCCCCAAGATAATTTACCTTTTTTCAAACGGAAGAAACCTTTAAATTTCCAATATAAACAGATTTGTCGATAGCCAAAATTATCAATTAGCGAAATAAAAAGTAGTGATACAAAATATCTGATTTTATCTAATCCTCTTAGCAAGAGGCCGTCAATGGCAATGGCAGTCGAGGTGATTAAAATATTGTAACTAATAACAAGTAAAAAATAGGATAAAATTAAATTACCATCGACCACATCAAAATAACAAAAAAGGGGTAATAATACATAACCTAATAATTCAGCAATCGGCCCTAAAATATCGGTTAAAATCGAAAAAGGTAAAAGAATAAAACTTAATCTTTTATATTTTAACTTAAAAGTAAACTCCCGAAAATGCAAATAAGTTTGCAATGCACCAATATGCCAACGTATTCGTTGATTCTTTAATACTTTCCATTTTTCGGGTACTTGAGTCCAGCATACCGCAGTTGGGACATATTCTATTTTATAATTGGCTTTGGTATCATAGATTAGTTTATGTAATTTTACCGTAAAGTCAAAATCTTCACCAACCGAGTCAGCCGAAAATCCACCAATTTTTATGGCTAAATCTCGACGGAACAAGCCAAATGCGCCTGATATAATCGGTAATATTTTAATATGATTCCAGGCCACTTTAGCCATTAAAAATGAACGCATATATTCCAATGCTTGTAATTGAACAATGTACTTTCGTGATAGTTTTATTTTTGTTACCACCCCTTTATTAATCAAACAACTGTTTGCAACTCGAACGGTTCCACCCACGGCAATAGTTTTAGGACTGTAAATAAAAGGAATAACCGCTTTAGTTAATGCATCGGGTTCTAAAATGGAATCAGCATCAATGAGACAAACGATAGGGGCTTGACTTAAATTGATTGCCGCATTATGTGCATCGGCTTTGCCTCCATTGACTTTATCTATCACGCGAAGACGGCTATCTTTTTGAGAGATATAAACCCCTCTTATTTTGGCATGAGATAGGTGATTTTGTTCCACATTATTTAAATGATGGGCGGTTTCTTGTAATCGAAAATGGTCATAAATTAATTGAAAAGTATTGTCGGTTGAGCCATCGTTAATCACAATAATATCAACATTAGGGTATTCCGTTGCAAGCATCGATTCAATACTATCGATAATGGTAACGCTTTCATTATAAGCAGGCATAATAATAGAGATAGCCGGTAAAATACCTTCATTCTTTTTAATATTCTGAATTTTTTTATCGTTATCTCGCGCTTTAATTAGTACATAAACAGAAATGATAAGTTGCAAAAAATAGATGAGCACTTGTAAAAGTCCGACAATCATTATGAGAATAACCAGCACTTCCATGCAAAGCTTGATTGCATAGTATAAATCATTGTTCATAAAGTTTACCCGTGTTTAATTTTGAAAATATTGTTGTTTTTATCGAGGATATGGACAAATCGCTTAGTCGTAAAATCAAAATATTCTGTTATCAATTCTTCAATACTACATATCTTTTCTTGATAGCAGAATTCATTAATAAAATTAAGTAGATAACAGCTGTGAATAATACCGGAAGAACTATTTTGTAAATCGATTAAAGATTCATAAAACGCCCGCATATAATCGCGTCTATCTTCTTTGGCTAACATAGCGTAAGGCGTGATATAATTTATAGAAATTTGGGTTAAGATGTTAGATAGATTATCAACAATTTTGCTAAATTGTTGATTTGCTAGTTCGGTTTCAAACTCTAAAAGCTTATAGGATGGAACTAATCGTAAAAAACAAAATAGACCATTTTGCGATATTGAATTAGACAATAAGATTATGAGTTCAGCAAGAGTCACGTTAGGATTACTGATTGCTAAACTCAGCGCTGCTGCAACAGCAACTTCTTGGTTATGGTTTTTACAAGCATGTTTCAACGCCGCAAAGGTTTGTGTGGAAGGGTAGTAAGACAACATGTTTGCGGCATCAATGCGTTCTTTCGTCGTTCCTTTTTTTAATAAAGTGCGCAATTTTTTTTGAAATACTTCATTTTCAAACAGCGGTAATACCGGTTCAAGCTCATTGAACTGTTTTTCAGCAAAAAAAGCGGCAATTAAGTCAACGGAATTTAATGCATATTTCGATATTTTGCTTGCATAAAAGGCGTTTACTTTACTTTTTTGTGCAATCAAATCGATTAATTTTAGTTTTAAATCATTAAATCTTTTCCGATGATATCTTCGATCAAGATAAATTATTGACGTGATAAAAACAATTATCAGACCAGCAAAAATCATACTGACATTGTAAATATTCATATACCGTATTAAAATGTCCATTTTATACCACATCCTAATGTTTTCTTGTTGTACAAATTACGGTTGCGGTTGGTGTCTTTTCGACCTTCAGCAGTGTAGTTAAATTGAAGACTTAATCTGTCAGAAACATCATACGTTAGCCCAACGAAATGTGCTTTCGCCTTGATTAATGAATGATTATAGCGGTTAGAACGATCTGATGTTTCTTGAGCATTTGAGTAACCGATAAATAGATGCAATTTTTCGATTGGTGTTGCGGTTAGCTTAATTAGAAAACCGTTGGTATGATTATTATCCTGATCATAAGTATTGTACCACTTACCGGCAATTGATAATCGGTCATTCAAGAAGTATTGCTCAATCCCTGGCGTAATACTTTTAATATTTCCGTCGTTGTAGTGGTCGAACTTTAAATCCAATGTGATATGAAGGGAATTAAAATATTTATTTGTTGATGATAATAATACATAGTCAGCACCACTTGCTAAAGTATAACGTGCAAAGAATTTTTTCGACGTCGCGGTAAAGCCTGATAAGTAGCCGTAAGCACGATCATTTAGCGTATGCCAAAATGTTGTACCAATTCTTTGATCATTCATATTAAAACGATGAGATTGAGCAACATGACCTGTAATCGTACTTGTTTTAGATAGTTTGTAAGATAGCGCAAACTCCATTTCGTTCCAGTCAGCATAAGATTTTGTTAAATGACTATGAGTACCAGCAACATTGAGTGTCCAGTAATGAATCGATTTTTTGATGTCAGTGATTGTTTTTTTTAATGTTAACAATTGGGTATCATTGGGTGATTGCGTTAAATAGTGATTGAGTAGTAATTCAGCTTCACTTGGATTATCAATATTTTGTGCTAACACAACGCTGACCAATCCGTATTGGGCATCGACATAATTGGGGGCTAAGACTAAAGCCTTGTGAAACGCTTGTTTTGCTTGATCTAAGTTTTTCAGTGCATAATAGTTAAATCCAAGTTGGACAAGTATGTCTGAATTAGTTGGTGATAGTACAAGCGCAGATTCTAATTTTTGCGCAGCGAGATTAAAATTTTGCATTTTTTTTGCTTCAATGCTTTCATTTAATAATTGTTCTGCTTTGATTGCGTTATTTCCATAAATTGGGTTTGCTAATATAGTAGAACTGTAGGCAAAAAAACTTAGCATTAAGACTAACTTATAAGACATAAAACCACCTTAATTCAATATATTTCAAAATCTATGTTTTTATTTTTATTTGTGTATGAATCAAAGCACTATTGAAATGATGTAAATTAATCAATGAGTTGTTCTGAATCAGCAAAAAATAGAAATCTTAGGTAATATCACAGGATGATGTAATTTTAATTACATGGTTTAGGTTATCCAAACGCGTGGATTATATAAAATACATATAACAAAGAATAGAAATATTTGGTGTAGTTTTGTTTAGTTTGATAGCTATTGTTTATTTATGTTTTTTTGCCTTTAATTGTTGAATTAAGACTATAATAGTTTTTTAAATGGGAAAATTATATGAATAAGATGAAAATTAAATTGATTATTTTTACTGCGTTAGGATTCATTATTTCCAACTCTTCTAGCGCAATTGATAATAAGCTTGTTCACCCTGTATTATTGGAAAAGGTACAACAAAGTGAACGAGATAAACGTCAATATGAAGTGATTGAGTTACCAAACAAAATGCAGGTGTTACTGGTGTCTGATCCCAATGCAGTCAAATCGCTTGGCTCACTAGCACTACCGGTTGGTTCATTGCAAGATCCAAAAGCACAGCAAGGCTTAGCGCATTATACTGAGCACATGGTACTTATGGGCTCAAAAAAGTATCCTAAACCAGCAAGTTTTTCTAAATTTTTAAGCCGTCACACCGGCAGTTATAATGCAAGTACTGCCGCACATCGTACCGCATTTTATTTTGAAGTTGAAAATAGTGCTTTTGATAAAGCATTGGATTATTTAGCTGATGCCATTGCCGAGCCTATCTTAGATCCTAAATTTGCCGATAAAGAACGCAATGCCGTTAATGCCGAATTGACTATGGCACGATCCAATGATGGTTTTAGAATTGAACAAGTTGATGCTGAAACCATTAATCCCGAACATCCTGCATCACAATTTTCAGGGGGTAACTTAGAAACATTAAGTGATAAGCCAGACAGTAAACTACAAGATGCCTTAGTCAATTTTCATCACGATTATTATTCTGCCAATATTATGGTCGGGGTCATTTACAGTAATCAATCGATAAATAAATTGGCAAAATTAGCCGAAGATACCTATGGAAAGATTCCCAATCGCCATACTATTGCGCCAAAAATTGATAAGCAGGCAATGACGTCGGATTCGTTAGGTAAACAAATTTATATGATTCCTGCACAACCTAAAAAGTTGTTGTTATTGCAATTTCCCATTGAAAACAATTTAGCTAAATTTGCCGATAAAAGTGATGAATATATCACTTATTTAATTAGTAACAGTAGCCAAAATACATTATCTGACCAACTTCAAAAACAAGGATTAATCGAAAGTATATCCTCCTCGATTTCACCAAATCGATATGGCAATAGTGGTATTTTTAGTATTAATGTCAGTTTAACCGATGCAGGGCTTAGCCAGAAAGATAAAGTTATTGGCGCCATTTTTAATTATTTGCAGTTAATTCAAAAAGAAGGTGTAACCGAAGCTTATTATGAGGAGTTTAAGAAAGTCTTAGATTTAGGATTTAAATATCAAGATATTGAACGGGATATGTCCTATGTTGAATGGTTATCGGATCAGATGTTGCTATATCCAATTCAAAATGTTCTTAATTCAGATTATATTGCAACGCATTTTGATAAGTCTGCAATTATCGCCCGACTAAAAAGTTTAACTGCCGATAATGCCCGAATATGGACGATTTCACCGAATCAAGCAACCAATAAAACCGCTTATTTTGTTGAAGCGCCTTACAAAATTGATAACATTACTAAAGAAGAAAAATTAAATTGGACAGCGTTAGGTAAAGATTTCTCGTTTACCTTACCAGCGCTCAATCCTTATATCCCCGATGACTTTTCGATTGTAAAGCAAAGTGAAACTCCATTACCAGCCGTTGAGTTTAACAAACGGGGAAATCATATTCATTTAGCTAGTCAATATTTTAAACAAGATCCGAAAGCTGCCATAGTGGTTTCATTGCGCAATAACGAGGCATTTAAAGATGTAAAATCACAGGTCATTTTTTACTTACTTGACTATATTGTCAGTCGAAATTTAGCGCAGTTAGAATTTCAGGCTGGTGTCGCAGGTATGTCTTTATCATGTTCGGGTGATAATGGACTAATGATCACTGCAACAGGCTTTAATCAACATCTGCCAGATATGATAACCGCTGTCTTAAATAGCTATCGAAATGTTAATATTGATGAGCAAAGTTTAGCATTAGCGAAATCCTGGTATCTTCAAAAACTTGATGCCGCCGATCATGCTAATAGTTATTTATTATCGATGCAACCAGTTAAAGCTTTATCTTATATTCCTTACTTCGAACGCAGTGATAAACGCCGAATAACAGCAGATATCAGTGTGAATGATGTATTGGCTTATCGTGATAAGTTACTGTCGAAATCCGTTCCTTATATGATCAGTTTAGGGAATATATCGAACGATAATTCACTCAAACTTTATCAGGAAATACAAAAAACGTTGGATGCGAATATCGAGTTTGAACCAAAACCAACGATAAAAATAACATCGACACAGACAGCAAAAATTACGCAACATGCAACTTCGAGCGACAATGCTTTAATGATTGGATATATTCCAGCGAATTATAGTGAAATCGAGGGACAAGTTTTAAGTTATACGCTGACCAAAATGATTGAACCTTCTTTTTATGAGCAGTTACGCAGTAACGAGCAGCTTGGTTATGCCGTGTTTACCATTCCGTTTACCATAGGTGAATCGTCAGGATTAGGATTTTTAATTCAAAGTAATCAGTATGATCCTGACTATTTACTTAAACGCTATCAAGATTTTTATCCTAATATGTTAAGTAAATTGAAAGAATTATCCGATCAAGATGTTGAGCAATATAAAAAAGGCGTGCTCAATGAATTGACAATGCCGCCACAAACGCTAGAGGAAGAATTAAATCTTTATCTGTCAGATTATCGTTTATCACGCTTTAAATTTGATTCACGTGAGAAAAAAATCAATCAATTGAAAAAAATTACCCAACAAGATTTGATTAACTTTTATACCCATTCTATTATGGAGCATAAAGGTTTAGTACTAGCGTCGCAGGTACTCGGTAAACCATTAGAAGGTTCCAAAGTACCACAAGCTATTAATGGTAATGAGTTGACGGATTTTGACAATGCTTCAAGTTTACAACATTCTTTGTTAAGTGAAATGACTAAATAATTTTGATGTTAATAAGGTTTGTTAAAACAGAATGTAAAATCACATAACTGAAATAAAAATAAGGTAATTTTCACCGAAATTACCTTATTTTTTTATCTGAATTTTTAGTTAAATTGAATATTAATGGTAATAATCAATAGTATTATCTTCATTATGGTGGTCATTTGAACCCGGTATCGCTCGGGATCGTTCGATTGGCACGTAACTACCACTTGGCGTTTCAACTTGGCATTCACTTAAATAGATTGAGTATTTGGTGTTGGCATGCATACTTTCACCACGAAAATAACAGTGAACCGCACTAAATAAGTGATTTCGACACAATATTGCAATAGCAAGCCAAACCACAAGAATAGCAATAGCCACCCATTTTAAACGCCGCCAAAGAAACGACCAAAATCCTTGTTTACGAAAACGGCAATAAACAAAAATGAGGATAATAACGGCAACAAATCCTAACGCTTCAAATAACCAAAATAGCCACATACCATTTTCTCCTGAATTAGCTATAATTTGTGACTATTTTATACTAAGTTACAACCATGATCCATTGCGAATGATACCCACAGCTATGCCTTCAATAGCAAAATTTTGTTGTTCAAGATCAACCAGAATCGGAGAAAATTCACTATTTTCGGCAATCAAATGTACATATCGACCTTGGCGAGATAAGCGTTTAACTGTCACTTCATCTTCAATTCGTGCCACAATAACTTGTCCATTTTTAACATCCTGAGTTTTATGCACCGCCAGTAGATCACCATCCAATATACCGATATCTTTCATTGACATTCCCTGTACACGTAATAAAAAATCGGCATTGGGTTTAAATAAATTGGGATCCACTTGATAATAACTTTCAATATGTTCTTGAGCAAGAATCGGTGAACCGGCTGCTACTTGACCAATAAGCGGTAGACCTTCCGCTTCATTTTTTTCATGATTTTCAAGTAACAGGCGGATACCTCTTGATGAGCCGGCAATCATTTCAATAGCGCCTTTTTTGGCTAAAGCTTTTAAATGCTCTTCTGCTGCATTAGCTGAACGAAAACCTAATATTTTAGCTATTTCTGCTCGTGTTGGTGGCATTCCGGTAGTCTGAATATTATCTTTGATTAAATCATAAATTTGCTGTTGGCGTTCAGTTAATGGTCTCATTCGATTTTCCTGTTTATTTATACAGATATATGTGATTATATACAGCTAAGTTAATAATGCCAACCCTTTCTTTCATTGATTTTTATTTTATTTCTGCTCAACAAGGTTTAATTGTGTTTATTAAGGTGAATGTTATCTGACTTTTGTTACAAAATAACGGAGGTTGAATTTTAACCTGTATATCAACAATAAATGATAATAGTTTAAATATATTCATAATGTTATAAAAAATGATTGTGCGTTTAATTTTGTATATTGGATTGGACTGTTTTACGATGTGTTTTCCTTGTTTTGTTTCAGAGATTAAGGTTATATAATGAAGGTCAGTAGTATGATATACTACGCAAAATTGTTTTTTTAATTGGAATTGTCTCATGCCTTATGTTGTTGCACTCAGTGGTGGAATTGCCAGTGGTAAAAGTACCATTGCACATCTATTTGCTGATTTAGGGGTTCCAATTATTGATGCTGATATTATTGCTCGCCAAATTGTAAAAAGTGGCACCTTAGCATTTTCTCAAATTGTTAAACATTTTAGTCAAGAAATTGTCTTACCTGACGGTGAATTGGATCGTCGTCAATTAAGAGAAATTATTTTTAATAATGACCATGAACGTCTTTGGTTGAACAGTTTATTACATCCGATTATACAGCAAGAAACCCAAGCTCAAATTGAAAAGCAAACTGCTGATTATGTCATTTGGGTGGTACCATTACTTGTTGAAAATAATTTACATCATTTTGCTGATCGCGTATTAATGATAGATATACCTGAATCATTGCAATTAGAACGTCTTATGAATCGTGATCATATTGTTGAGTCATTAGCCCGAAAAATGATATTTTCACAGGTTTGTTCTGGCAAACGTTTGTCGTATGCTGATGATATTATTATTAACAATGATGATTTAGATTCATTAAAACAGCAGGTTTGTAAATTACATCAACAATATTTAAAAAATTCAAAAATTAAGAATGGATAAGTATGAATAATATTATTTTTGAACATCCTTTAAATGAAAAAATGCGTACTTGGTTACGATTAGAATTTTTATTAAAACAAATTAATACGCATTGCCATTTGAATGAAAATAATGCGCTGCTCTTTTTCCATGCCTTATCTGAACTTCTTGAGATAATAGAGCGTAGTGATGTCAGAGGGGAACTCATTAAAGAAATTGAATCACAAAAACAAAAACTGATTTCATGGATGAATATTGATGGTGTTGATAAGGATCTAATCAGTGATTTAATCCTCCGATTCGATTCGTTTTTAGTCAAATTTAATGCAACCGCTCGTTTAGGGCAGTCATTAAAAGACGACCGTTTTATTACGTCAATAAGGCAACGTTTAACCATTCCGGGTGGGTGTTGTAGTTTTGATCTGCCTTTCTTTTATTTATGGTTGAAACTGTCTCAAGAAACACGAAACCTTCAGGTAAGAAATTGGCTGCAACAGTTGTCTTTATTAGATGAGGCATTATCTTCTTGTATGCAACTTATAAGACAGCTGGGCGAGTTTAAAAAATATCATTGTAGTAACAATTTTTTTCAAGAAACTAACGGAGAAATTAACTTAATTCGTGTTCGTGTTTCATTAGATAAAAATGTTTATCCTCAAGTATCGGGGCATATGTCACGGTATAGTATCCGTTTTTTACCCCTTGAATCTTGCGAAAACACAACACATGATTCGATTGAATTTGAACTAGCTTGTTGTTAGTTATGGTAAAGTCTATTTTGAAGAAACTGAAATGAGTAATCAAACACACACTTTTGTAAATTGTCCGACTTGTCAAAAACAAGTCGAATGGTCAGACGTTAGTCCTTATCGACCTTTTTGTAGTAAACGTTGCCAACTTATTGATCTCGGTGACTGGGCAACGGAAGAACACCGTATTGCTGATAAAGAGATAAGCGAACAAGATCGTTGGAGCGAAGATGATAAATTCAACTCTTCAGGTAATCAGTAATGAAAATTTTGGGTATTGAAACATCTTGCGATGAAACAGGGGTGGCGATTTATGATGATCAACATGGATTGCTTGCCAATCAACTTTATTCACAAGTCAAGTTACATGCTGATTATGGTGGAGTGGTACCGGAACTTGCATCACGTGATCACATTCGTAAAACCGTACCACTGATTCAAGCGGCCTTAAAAGAAGCTAATTTAACTTCGCGCGATATTGATGGTGTGGCTTATACGGCTGGGCCCGGATTAATTGGAGCATTAATGGTGGGAGCCTCGATAGGGCGATCACTCGCTTATGCGTGGAATGTGCCTGCGATTGCCGTCAATCATATGGAAGGTCATTTACTTGCCCCTATGCTTGAAGATAATCCGCCAGCGTTTCCTTTTGTGGCTTTACTAGTTTCAGGGGGACACACTCAACTTTTCAGTGTGACTGGAGTAGGGGAATATCAGTTACTTGGCGAATCCATTGATGATGCAGCAGGTGAAGCATTTGATAAAACTGCTAAATTGCTAGGGATTGATTATCCTGGAGGAGCGAAATTATCAAAATTAGCTGAGCAAGGCTTATCTTCTCGATTCCATTTTCCTCGACCGATGACAGATAGACCAGGTTTTGATTTTAGTTTTTCTGGTCTTAAAACAGCCACAGCCAATACCATTCATCAGCATAGTCAAAATAATGCAATTGATGAACAAACCAAAGCCGATATTGCCCGTGCTTTCGAAGATGCGTTAGTCGATACTTTGGTCATTAAATCCCGACGAGCACTTGATCATACGGGATTTAACCGTTTAGTCATTGCTGGTGGTGTGAGTGCCAATAAGCCTTTGCGTGCCAAATTAACACAATTAATGCAACAGCGAAAAGGACAAGTTTTTTACCCTAGAGTTGCGTTTTGTACCGATAATGGTGCGATGATAGCTTATGCTGGTATGATTCATTTGCAATCTAAAGAAGGTAATGAACTGGCGATTGAGGTAAATCCTCGATGGGCTTTAAATATATCCAACAGTTAGTGTTGGATATATTTAGTTGGATTAGAAAAAAGCATGTTTAATTATCTGAATTAGTGAGTTTATTGGTGTTTTCAGATTGCATTGCAACGAGTTTTTCTAGATTTCTATTGATACTAAAAGTCACACAGATTAATTCGAAGCCAATACGTGTAACAATAGCCCCGCTAATTAAACAGAACAATCCATAAAAAAAATTACCTTGGAATATATTGAATAAACAACTCAGAACGACGCAAGCTAACGATAACCAGTACAGAATGGTTAATATACTTGGCATGATTAAACGATTAAAGAAAAGTAAATCTATAGGTTTAAAATCTTTCATATCTTTCCCCAATGTAGTTTCACATAAATTTAGGTTATTAAAGCATATAAAAAGCTAAACTATAGGATGATTATCTAAAATAATCGTTGTATATTAGAGTACATTTTTTAGAGGAAATCAATGCAATTAAAGATTAAATATTTATGAAAACTTATATTACTGGCAAAGATGCCGCCCTTGAAGATTCAATCCACTATTTCCATCAACAATTAGCTAAATATCAATTAGACGTTAAAGAGGCGTCTTGGCTTAATCCCGTTGCTAATGTTTGGTCAGTTCATATACAAAATACCCAATGTCCTTTATGCTTTGCTAATGGTAAAGGCGCAAGTAAAAAAGCCGCACTTGCATCGGCTTTAGGTGAATATTTTGAACGGTTATCAACTAATTATTTCTTTTCCGATTTTTATTTGGGAAAACAAGCAGCAACGGCTAATTTTGTTCACTATCCAACGGAAAAATGGTTTGCAGTGCCTGAGGATAATACTTTGCCAGAAGGCCTGTTATCGGAAAAATTATTACAATTTTATGATCCAGAACAAGAATTAAACGCAACCGATCTCATCGATTTACAGTCAAGTAATCGTGAACGTGGTATTTGTGCTTTACCATTTGTTTCTCAAACAGATCAAACAATTGTTTATGTTCCAGTAAACTTAATTGCTAATTTATATGCTTCAAATGGTATGTCAGCCGGTAATACACGTAATGAAGCCAGAGTGCAAGGTTTATCTGAAATTTTTGAACGCTACGTTAAAAATAAAATTATTGCTGAAGCAATTAGTTTACCGACGATTCCAAAAGAAGTGATTGATCGCTACCCAAGTGTGTTAGCATCAATTGAATCACTTGAAAATGAAGGATTTCCACTTTATTGTTTTGATGCGTCTCTCGGCGGTAAATATCCTGTGATTTGTGTGGTGTTGTTTAATCCTCACAATGGCACTTGTTATGCTTCTTTTGGTGCTCACCCTAATTTTGGTGTTGCACTAGAAAGAACGGTGACCGAACTATTACAAGGCAGAAGTTTAAAAGATCTTGATGTTTTCTCACCACCAAGTTTTGATAATGATGAAATTGCGGATTTAAGTAACTTAGAAACCCATTTTATTGATTCAAGTGGTTTAATATCATGGGATTTATTTAAACAACAAGCCGATTTTGAATTTGTAGATTGGGATTTTTCGGGAACAACCGAACAAGAATTTAATAATCTTATGGCAATTTTCCATGAACAAAATACCGAAGTATTAATTATGGACTATGAGCACTTAGGGGTATATGCTTGCCGTATATTGGCGGTCGGTATGTCCGAAATTTATCCACCTGAAGATCTTTTAATTGCCAATAACAACATGGCGATACATCTTCGTGATCTTATTTTATCACTACCAGTAAAAAACTATTCTGCTGAACAATATCTTGCCATTATTGAACAATTGGATGAAGAAGGATTAGATGATTTTGCACGAATTCGTGAACTGCTTGGTATCGCTACAGGCAAAGATAATGCTTGGTTAACATTACGAGTTGGTGAGCTAAAAGCAATGCTTGCATTAGCCGCTCAGGATTTAGAACAGGCTAAACTATGGATTGATTGGACGATAGAAATGAATGAATCTATTTTGTCAGCTGAAAGAAATCATGATTATCGTTGTTTACAAACGTTGGTGAATTTTATTCTTCAACGTGATGCAAGCCAATTCCGTGATTATCAAAAGGCCTTTAATAAAATGTATGGTCAAGCTTGTGTTGATAAAATGTGGCAATATGCCCTTGGCGAAAAAACATTTTACGGTCTAAAAGACGCTTTAGTGACCGCTAAATCAGTTGATGATGATGTTGAACAATTTGCCATGCATCAAAAATTATTAGCTGTGTATCATAAATTGCATCAAGCTATGCAATAAAGTGCTATAAAGTTAATTAATTCATCCACCCAATTAAATTGGTGGATGAATTAAACGTTAAGCTTGTCTGGCAAAGTCGGCAGCTTGCTTAACCAGTTCTTCACTCGGTCTTACTCCCGTATATAAGTAAAACTGTTCAAGGGCTTGTAAAACTGCAACATCTGCGCCAGAAATCCTTATTTTGTTTAATCGATTGGCATAACTCATCAAAGGTGTTTCAACCGGCATGGCAACCACATCAAAAACAATATCTGCATGGTTAATCATGCTGTCTGGAAAAGCTAAATGATTTTCCTCATTTCCGCCCTGCATCCCGATAGGCGTGACATTAATTATCAATTTTGCTTGTTCGGGTGAAATTTCAATTTCATCTTTTACCCAACGATAATTGTATCGTTTTGCTAACGCTTCTCCTTTTTCTTGATTACGTGCAGCAATAATTCCTTGGGTAAAACCTGCATCGAAAAAGGCGCCAATCACGGCATTAGCCATACCACCACTGCCTTTTAATACAAATGGGGTCGTGTTATCAATATGATGTAAAGCAATCAGTTTTGCAACAGCGATATAGTCTGTGTTATAGCCTTTCAAATGATAGTCAGTATTCACAATAGTGTTAACTGAATGGATAGATTTAACGGATTCATCGAGTTCATCAAGAAATTCAATGCAGGCTTCTTTATAAGGCATAGAAATGGCGCAGCCACGAATTGCTAACGCTTTAATGCCATATATTGCATCTTTTAAATTATTAGTAGTAAAAGCTTTATAAAGATAATTGAGATCGAGTTTCTCATATAAAAAGTTATGAAATCGAGTTCCAAAATTGCTTGGTCTGGCAGCCAATGACATACAAACAATCGTATTTTTATTGATAATTCTTGCCATTTTTATTGTTCCTTGTGATCATGTTCATCTATTTTTTAATTTTAACACTTTCTCGATTTAGACGTATTGAATTATGGTAGCAAATAATACAGGCCCTAACATACAACAAGAAAAAGCCACTGTTAGCACAATGATTTATCTTTATTGCCACAAACAGCATCATGTTCCTAACAATCAGCTATGTGATGAGTGTAATGATTTATTAAAATATGCAATGCAACGCTTAACCTTATGCCGATTTGGTGAGGATAAAACAACCTGTGAACGTTGTCCAAAACATTGTTATCGTAAAGATTATAAACAAAAAATAAAGCAAGTGATGCGTTTCTCAGGCCCAAGAATGATGATTTATCATCCTATTATGGCCCTCAAACATCTTTATAAAAATTTGACTAAGCAATAATTTTCGCAATCAATTTTGCGACATCATTTAAGGTCACAAAGGATAAATGTGAAGGCGCTATTATAAAAATTAAAAAACGTTAAAATCCATATTTACCATTAAACAGGTTTAAATTTATATCCGTCTGTTTTAAAAAGTAAAAATTGGTTATAATGGCACACTATATTATATTGTTCAGATAACTCGTAAAATATCGTCATTATGATAATGGGTGTTCACAATTAAAAGTAGAGATAGTCATAAATAACTATTATCTGTTTTATTTAATGACATAAAACATAAGGATGATGAATATTTAAACATTTTTGATCCATACGCAAATGAATGCGCTCACAATCAAAGTTATCGGTGATCATTTCATTAGCTATTAAAAAGTTTAAATATCTAAAGCCCTTTTTTAAGGTAATTTAATAATGAAGAAGATATCAATAATTTTTATATTATTAGCACATTTGTCGTTTGTTATTCAAGCCCAAGAGTATCAATATAATGATTTTGGTATCACCAAATCCTTTGAATTTGGACCAAGTAATTCTAAAAATTCATCAAATCAGCAACGTGATATTATAGAAGCGATCTATTTTGAGAAAGATGTACAATTATCATGGAACAGTAGTATTGACGATTTTGATATTGATTTCTTTTTTGTTAATAATAAAAACGATAAAAAAACGGTGGAAATTCTGGTAAATAATATCCAAAATACAGAGTGGGTTTATTTACCAACCAAATTGAAATTAAATGAATTAACTAAAGGAGATATTGCTTTTTTGTATCTTATACAACTTAAGAATATCGAGCCGAATAGTTGTTTGCATCACTATTTTGATGTTTACGGTTATTCAAATTCAAAGTATCCTGAAGGAATTTTGGATTATTTAGATTACAATCGTTTAGAAGTTCAAAATAAAATGCGGATTTGTTTATCAGATAAAGGCTATTTGTAATCAAGTTTAACTAAATATTGATAAGTCATTGTCTCGGTATGCTCAAAAAGAGAGCGAAATCTTATACCGTCAATAAGTCGCACCATTTAATGAATTTTTTACCTTTCCTTGATAACCTAAATTTTTTAAAGTGCAGTGCCTTTAGTGGGTATCGTTAATTTTAGGGTATCAACGCCTTCTAGTTGCAGAAGTTTAATTTTTTTATCAATGCCACCTGCATAACCGGTTAAACTGCCGTTACTGCCAATGACTCGATGACAAGGAATAATAATGGATAGTGGATTACGCCCAACTGCACCGCCGACAGCTTGGCTTGACATACTTGCAAGTTGATTGGTTTTCGCAATTTGTTTAGCTATATCGCCATATGTGATGAGTTCACCATAAGGAATTTTACAAAGAATATCCCAAACTTGATGACGAAAAGACGTACCAATCGGGGCTAAATCAAGTTGATTGATAGCCGGATTTTTTCCTGAAAAGTAGTGATCAAACCATTTTTTTGTGTGGTTAAAGATGGGTAAGTTAGGTTTGCTTTCAAGGGGAGCATTGACGGTATCACCAAAATATTTTTGTCCTTCAATCCATACAGCAACAAGTTGATTGTTTCGGCTTGCCAGCGTAATTAACCCTAATGGTGAAACGTAATCGGTTGAATAAAACATATAAACCTTAAAATTTGGAGCTCAACATTAAAATTAAATTATGCTTGTTTATTCACTAAATTTCTAGTTTTTTGTTGATATTGCCGATTATATTTTGTTATTTGGCTTACCTAAGCAAGCCAAATAAAATTAAGACGTTATTTTGTGCTTTGTTTCCCTTTTTCGACATAACTCATATCGCCAAAACTTTCGACAATAAATTTACCTTCATCGGTATAACGAATTTTGGTAACACTGGCATTGCCTAATGGAGAGGTGATTGGAGCATCAAGCAGATCTTCTACCATAGACATAATCGCAATACCATGTGAAACAACTAATACATTACCACCACCTTGTGCTTTTGCTGATTCAGCAATGGTTTTTAATGCGACTTCCATTCGTTTTTTAACTTGCTGATAATTTTCTGCTTGTCCTGATTTTTCAACCGCTGCCACGGCATCTAACATTTTCTGTAGTGTTATTTTACCTTTGGCAAGATCAGCCATTAAATCCTTGTCAGAAGGATATCCTAAATGTTGCGCAGCAGGAGTCCACATATTGGGATCTAGATCGCCTTCAAAATCGCCAAAGCAGGCTTCACGCAGTGCTTCCATTTCATTAATTGCCAACGTATCACCTTTACTTTCTAAGATAATACGTGCAGTTTGTCGTGCACGGCCTAAGTCACTTGAATAGGCAGTAATAAATTCGATATCTTTTAACCCTTGTCCTAATTGTTCAGCAACTTCTATACCAGACTGAATCAATGGTGTATCAGACCATCCTTGAGCACGATGAACGTTGTTAAACATGGTTTTACCATGACGGGTTAAATAGATTGTCACTTCACTGGCAAAAGCTTGTGAAATTGATATGACCATAACAAAAAGTAGGCTAATAAATTGAATAGATTTTTTCATGTTTTATCCTTTATTTAACAAAAATTTTAAAATAAATTAAATCGATAATCGATAACGGTTTCCGCTGATAAGGTTGGGGAACGTTGTGCTCTTCCATGTTTGAGGTTTGGTGTCGCATCTGAGGCACTCATCGTTTTGTAAGACCATCCATAACCAAATTTAGATAAAATCGAGAGATTTTTAAACATGCCAGAACTCGGTTTCCAAATATTGAAAATATTGATTTCACCATTTTTTAATCGGTCATGCTTATAATTAAATTTAGCATAGTTCATATACAATCCAGTGGTATTATCCTTAATAAAATCATAATTTAATACGGCGGTGAAAACAAGTTCCCCATCGCGCATGTAATCTGCTGCGGCGGCGGCAAGTCCATTAAAACGACCACGGTTATTTTTACCGATATGGCGTCCATAATACCCAAGAGCGTTATGTTTATTTGCATCGGTATAGGCGAGCCCCACTTTGATGCTCCAGTCTTCTTCTTTCCATTCAATGTCGGTTGCATAGTGCCATGCATGGGAATCGAACTCTTTTCTATTTTGTTTCATGGCATCATAATTTTTCATCGCATAGCTACCATAAAATTGTGAACCCAAAGTTAAATTTTTAACGGGTTTATAAGATAATTCAATTGCATGCCGTCTTAAATAATCTTTGGCGACACCATAAGAATAGTCGATTTTGGTATCACTATCTTTATAAGCCATTTCAACTGTTGAGATGTGATCAATGACTTTTTTACGATCGTTTGTTAAAAAGTGAACTTTTTGGGCGGATTCACGGGGTAGGGCACTGTCTAAACGACCAAATGAAAAGGCAAAGTCATCATATTTTAATATACCACTAAATCCGAGATAGCTGTTTCGTGTTAAATGTTGTGAAGAGCTAATGATGCCTAAATCTTTCACACTATGCCAGCCCACTTTACCGTTAAAATTTATCCTATCTTCACCCAGTTTTATTTTTATATAACGCTGAGTAAATTTATTAAAGCCATGCGCATTGTGTTTACTATAACCTTTACCGTGGTTATAAAGTAGATTACGGGTTGCAAAATAGTCACTTGCACCCAGTTTTATTGCATTGTCATAAGTGACATCAAATCCAAGTGTATCAAACAGATAACCCGATTTATAATTGAACGTGAAAACTTGTCCCCAAGCACTGTGCACTTCTTTTGGTTGAGCGGCATTTTCTTTTAAATATTTCCAATGATTACGGGTAGAAAAATCAAGTTTACTATCGGTAATAAAAGCATTCTCTATAATGCTAGGTTGTAAATGATTATTGGATATTGGGTTTGCGAGAACGGAATAAGACATGACATTAAATAATGCGAAGGTTAAATATCTTATTTTCATTTTTATATCCTTTTTTTAATTATCAAAAACCTAAATAGCCGGTTAAGCGAAGTTATCTCTAATGCTATTTAGGTTTAGCCTGCTGTAAGCAGTAACTTTCCAATTTTAGGTGTGACACAAAAGTTAAGATTTTAAAATTTCGCCTTTTGATGCAATCACCGCTTGATACCAGTAGAAACTTTTCTTTTTATAGCGTTTTAGCGTTCCCGAACCGTCTTGGTTTAAATCGACGTAGATAAATCCATAACGTTTAGTTACTTCGGCTTTTGAAGCACTAATCAAATCGATTGGCCCCCAACTGGTATACCCCATCACTTCGACACCATCATCGATAGCTTCACGAATTTCCACAAGATGATCGTTCATATAGTTAATACGATAATCATCATTTATCGTGCCATCTGCTTCTAATTTATCTTTTGCGCCTAAACCATTTTCAACAATAAATAATGGTTTTTGGTAACGTTCATAAAGCATATTTAACAGGTAACGGATGCCTGTTGGATCGATTTGCCAACCCCATTCCGATGCTTTTAGATAAGGATTTGGTACCATATCTAAAATATTGCCTTTTGTTTTTTGTGATTCATCTGAAGTTGCGCAACAACTCATATAGTAACTGAACGATACAAAATCGACCGTTTCTTTAAGATCTTGTCGATCTTGTTCGGTAATCGTTAAATTAATATTGTTTTCTCTGAAAAAACGTTTCATATAAGTCGGGTAATAACCTCGAACTTGAACATCACCAAAAAATAGCCAACCATGGTTTTCTTGAAGTGTAGCCCAAACAT
Source organism: Gilliamella sp. B3801 (assembly GCF_026536645.1). NCBI lineage: Bacteria > Pseudomonadati > Pseudomonadota > Gammaproteobacteria > Orbales > Orbaceae > Gilliamella > Gilliamella sp. B3801. The sequence continues at coordinate 40,009 of NZ_JAFNNR010000012.1, read as the reverse complement.
CTTCAGGCTTAGGTGTTAAAGGATAAGCAACAGCGCCTAATAACATGTTACCTATTTTGGCATCTGGAATAATTTGATGACATAGTTTTACCGCTTGACTGCTGGCGACTAACTGATGATGAATGGCTTGATAGATCTGTTCTTTATTACTGTGTCTATCCAATCCGACACCGGTAAAGGGTTCGTGTAATGACATATTGATTTCATTGAAAGTTAACCAATATTTCACTTTATTCTTGTAACGCTCAAATACGGTTTTGGCATAACGAGTAAAAAATTCGATGACTTTACGATTTCCCCATCCACCATATTGTGTGACAAGGTAGTAGGGCATTTCGTAATGCGATAAGGTGACAAGTGGGGTGATGTTGTGTTTTAACATTTCGTCAAACAGTTTGTCATAAAACGCCAGTCCTTTTTCATTTGGTTGTTCTTCATCACCATTTGGAAAGATTCGAGTCCAAGCAATTGACGTTCTTAAACACGAAAATCCCATTTCAGCAAATAAAGCGATATCTTCAGGATAGCGATGATAAAAATCAATGGCACGATCTTTAATGCCGGTAATTGTGTTTTTATTACGATCGATGATGTCACCAAATAAACCGTTGGGTGTACAATCTGATGTAGATAAACCTTTGCCATCTTCACGATAGGCTCCTTCAACTTGATTGGCAGCAATTGCTCCGCCCCAAAGAAAATCATTCGGAAATTGTGTTAACATGTGTTACTCCTTATTTGCTGATAACGTCAATAAAACGTCACCCTTTTCAATAGTTTCTGATTGATGAATAGTCTGGATCTTCTGATAGTCATCACTGTTAGTAATGATGATCGGCGTGGTAACTTCAAAGCCTGCTTGTTTGATTGCCTCGATATCAAAACTGACGAGTAAATCGCCTTTTTTGACTTGGCTACCGGCTTGAACATGTGCTTGAAAGTGTTGACCGTCTAATTTAACCGTATCGATCCCGATATGAATTAATATTTCCACGCCAGAATCAGTTTGAAATCCGATAGCGTGTTTGGTTCTGAACAGTGATACGACTTCACCGTCATCAGGGGCATAAGCTTTCCCTTCTGTTGGAATAATAGCAATGCCTTTACCCATTAGTTCGCTGGCAAAGGTGGGATCATTGACTTGATTTAATGGTATTATTTTTCCTGTTAACGGACTGAAAATCGTGACAGGATGCAGATTAACCGGATTAGAAGGGTTAGGATTGTTTGTTGCTGCAGCATCATCTTGAACTGTCGATTTTGTTTTTGGCATACCAAATAAATAGGTTGCAATCAGCGCTAAAGTGAATGACAGAATACAACCAACGACGACCGCATAAAATTTTTCATCTATACCTGTTGGTGGAATGAGTTGTAAGAAGGAGAAAATATTAATAAAACTAAATGAATAAATGACGCTGTGATAATAACCAACAATGCCTCCACCTACAGTTGCTGCAAGACAACCAATAACAAATGGTCTTTTTAATGGTAAATTGACACCATAAATTGCCGGTTCGGTTACCCCAAAAATACCGGATAATACCGACGAACTTGCTAATGCTTTGAATTCAGGATCTTTGGCTCGAAATCTTACCGCTAATACGGCACCAACTTGTGCGAACACAGCAGGGAACAGAATCGGTAACATAAAGTCATTTTGATAAACTGATAAGTTATTTAAGGCAAATGGAACAAGTCCCCAATGAATACCAAATATTACCATGACTTGCCAAAGTGCCGCTAAAACCATGGACGCTATAACCGGACTGAGTTCATACATGAAGATGATACAACTTGCGATAGCATTACTGACATACGTTACCGCAGGACCAATTACCGCAAAAGTTAATGGAACAGTGATAAGAATTCCGAGCAGGGGAGCGATAAATTTTTTAAATGAATCATGCATGATTCTATTGAAAGTTCGTTCTAGTAAAGAATAGAACCAAGCTGCCAAAATAATCGGGAAAACAGATGATGCATAAGGAATTAATTGTATTGGTATTGAAAACATTTCGGTTTCTAACGAAAATTGACCGCTAGGTATCATATTGGCGATACTTGGATGAACTAAGGCTCCACCTATCGCCATTCCAACATAGGGGTTGCCACCAAATTTTTTTACCGCAGAAAAACCTAAAATAATAGGTAAATAATAGAGTGGGGCATCAGCAATGGCATACAAGAATTCATAGGTTGGTGTTTGTGCACGGACAATATCCAAAATTTGTAATAAAGAGATTAAACCTTTTAAAATCCCACCGGCAACTATTACGACTAGAACAGGAATAAAAATGCCGGAAACGAGATCAATTAATTTCGATAAAAAACCTGATTTTTTATTTGGTTGTGCCTCGGCATTGGATTTCTCATTGATGTTGGTTAGTTGCATAATATTGTTATATACATCTGCAACATTATTACCGATGACAACTTGAAATTGTCCACCACTTTGTACAACTGTTATCACCCCTTTTTGTTTTTTGAGGATATCTGCATTGGCTTTATTATCATCTTTTAATGCAAATCTTAAACGAGTTGCACAGTGTACCAGACTGATAATATTGTCTTGACCACCAACATATTCAATAATTGATTCGGCAAGTTGTTTGTTTTTCATACCTTATCCTTTTTTAAATGCAAAAAAAAACCTAACCACCTCAAGTTGAGGTGATTAGGTTTTGCTTACACAACATAAAATGCTATGCAATAACAATCCAAAATTTATTCGCTTAGGCTAGCATAAATAAAAGATAGTGAATATGATTTCTCATTTTAATATGTTCAAATTGTGAACTACATCACATTATTTTTTGAGCTCAGTGCGTAGTCGTTCGATATGAATGGTTAAATACAGACTTTCATCATCGGTAAGTGGATGTTGATATTGTTGAATTAAATGGAGATCAATCTGTTTTGTGCATAGATATGCCTGCTCATACTTTTTACGAATTAATTCATATAATGAGGCATCTTGTTGAACCGGTTGAGTTTGACTCAAAATGCGTTGTGAGAAGAATTTTAAGTGTGTCACAAAGCGTTGATAAGACAGACAGTCTTCATCATACTCAAAATTAAAATGGTATTTGACGATATTAAGAATTTCACGCATGATTTTCGTCATTTTGACAATATTGGGCATCGTATCATTAAGTTGAGCATTAATAATATGAAAGGTAATAAAACCCGCCTCATCTTCTGGTAACTCAATGGATAAACGTTTTTTGATGACCAATAAAGCATATAAACCAACTTGAAACTCTTTAGGATAAAGTTTTTTTGTTTCCCATAAAAAACTATTTGGAATATCAAATCCTTGTTTATGGCGCTCTATAGCAAAATGAATATGGTCAGTGAGTGAAATGTAAATACTATCTTGCAGTTTTCCATTCAGGACTTGCTTGGCGTGATTGATGATGATTTCTGAAGTAGTGAATATTTCAATGGGTATTTCAGATAGTAATTCAGCAAATCTTGGTAGCGTTTCTTGGTTGTTGAGGGAAAATTGTTTTTCAATCAGTTTAGGATCAATCAAGTCTCCTTCACGTTTTTTAAATCCAATGCCACGACCAGTGACAATGAGTTCATTGCCTTTGGAATCAAGTGTAACGACTACATTGTTATTAAGAATTTTATAAACTTTCATCTGTCACCGTCTGATTGAAAACTTTAGGTATTATGAATAGACAGTAGAAAATGAAAAGAAGAAATATAAGAAAATGTGATAGGCATCATATTTTTAGTAAATTTCGATTACCTAACTTAAATAAAAGTTAACAAAAAACCCGATATTACTATCTAATATCGGGTTTTACTATTTATTGATTATTCTGCAAGCAGTTTATTCATGGTTTGAATAAATTTACTTGGATCACTTAATGATCCTTTCTCTGCCAATAATGCTTGATCTAATAATAATTCAATCCAGTCGCTAAATGCCGTTTCGTCTTGTGTATCAGCAATACGTTTTACTAACTTATGATCAGGGTTGATCTCAAACGTATATTTGATTTCAGGCGCTTTTTGACCGGCAGCCGCAAAAAGTTTTGCCATTTGCGTGGTCATTTCATCCGCTGCAGTAGTCACTATTGCAGGTGTATTGGTTAAACGATGCGTTAATTTAACTTCTTTTACTTTATCACCTAACACTGCTTTGACACGTTCAATAAATGGTTCAAGCTCTTTTTCTGCTTGTTTTTGTTCTTCGCTATTTTGATCGGCAAGTTTTTCAATCGATTCGTCAGATTTACTGATTGATTGGAACTGTTTTCCTTCAAATTCAGTTAAATTACTCATCATCCACTCATCAACACGATCAGATAATAGTAAGACTTCAATGCCTTTTTTGCTGAATAATTCCAAATGTGGGCTATTTTTAGCCGCACCATAACTATCAGCGGTAATGTAGTAGATCTTATCCTGACCTTCTTGCATACGACTAATATAATCGTCTAAGGAGATGGTTTGCGCATTGCTATCCGAATGTGTAGAAGCAAAACGGAGCAATTTCGCGATAGCTTCACGGTTAGCATAGTCCTCACCCGTTCCTTCTTTTAACACTAAGCCAAATTCGCTCCAGAACTGTTGATATTGTTCTTTATCATCTTTAGCCAGTTTTTCTAACATTTGTAATACACGTTTTGTACATGCATTGCGTAAACTTTGGGTGATTTTGTTATCTTGCAATATTTCACGTGATACATTCAATGGAAGATCATTAGAGTCAATTAAACCTTTTACAAAGCGTAAATAGTTTGGCATAAATTGCTCTGCATCATCCATAATAAAGACACGTTGTACATAAAGTTTTAGACCGTGTTTGTTATCACGATTCCACATATCCCAAGGCGCTTTTGAAGGAATATAAAGTAAACTGGTGTATTCTTGTTTACCTTCTACTCGGTTATGGCTCCAACTGAGTGGATCGGCAAAATCATGAGAAATATGTTTATAAAACTCTTTGTACTCTTCGTCGGTAATTTCAGATTTACTCCGAGTCCAAAGGGCTTGAGCCTTGTTTACTTTTTCCCATTTTACGTCTTTGCTTTCTTCGTCGATGGTTTGTACTTCAACAGGGAGTGAAATATGATCAGAATATTTACTGATAATTGAGCGTAAACGCCAGTCATCTAAAAACTCTTTTTCATCTTCTTTTAGATGTAAAATAATTTCAGTACCACGTGTCTCTTTATTATCATCAGAAATCGTATATTCACCTTCGCCAGCCGATTCCCACATAACCGCTTCATCAGCGTTAGCAGTTGCAGCACGAGTTTTGACGGTGACTTTATCTGCTACAATAAATGCAGAGTAAAAACCAACACCAAATTGACCAATTAGTTGGCTGTCTTTAGCTTGATCGCTACCGATTGATTCCAAAAATGCTTTGGTGCCCGATTTGGCAATCGTACCTAAATTTTCAATAACTTCATCACGTGTCATACCGATACCATTATCGGCAATGGTTAAAGTACCTGCTTCTTTATTCACAGAAATACGTACGCCAAGCTCAGCATCACCAGCATAAAGGCTAGGATTTTCAAGTGCTTTAAAACGTAATTTATCAGCCGCATCGGATGCGTTCGAAATTAACTCTCGTAAAAATATTTCTTTATTGGAATATAAAGAATGTATCATTAAATGAAGAATTTGTTTAACTTCGGATTGAAATCCACGAGTTTCTGTACCTTGCTTACTCATTGACTAGTTCCTCTAATATATTTAACTGATTCAATTAACAATTTATACCGATAACCTTAATTAATAAAGCTATCCATGCTTTCAACGTCTGCAAGAGCAGATTTGATTGCAAAAGGGTATAACTGTTAAATGAATAACACTGTCATAATAGTTTGATTTATTGTTGTATTGTTATATGGGAATGAAAATGAGGTTTTCAATAGAGATTAAGTAATTTTGGTAATTGTTTGCTGTTTTTTTGTTAGCTTGGTGGGAAGAAAGCCTTGAAAATATCAAGGCTTTGCAGATGATAATTAACTATTTCCCTTCTGGAAAAAATCCAAAAACAAGAATAGCAACAATTGCCACTGGAATAATAAAACGGGTTAAGATTGTCCAAATGTTAAACCAGAAAGCGTTTAGATTAAGTTCTTCACGAATTCGTTTTTGATTCATCATCCATGCAGCAAAAATAATGGTACCTAAACCGGTTACTGGCAACATGATTTTACTGGTTAAGTAATCAAGTAAATCAAAAATATTTTTACCAAATAATGTGACATCTGCCCATTTATTAAATGAAAGAATACAAGCAATACCTAAAGCCCAAATAATAATACTGGTGACAATGGTTGCCGTTTTGCGTCCCATATGGGTTTTTTCTTCGAGTAACTCTACAGTCGGTTCTAATAATGAGATTGACGAGGTTAATGCAGCAAACGTTAAGAATATAAAGAATAATATGCCTAAAATTGAACCGCCAGCCATATTGCCGAATGCAATTGGTAGTGTCACAAAGATGAGACCAGGGCCAGAACCCGGTTGTAAATCATTAGCAAAAACAAGCGGGAATATTGCTAATCCTGATAAAACCGCCACAATCACATCCAAAATGACCACTGTTCGGGCTGTTGAGAGTAGATTGACATCTTTCCCTAAATACGAGCCGTATGCCATCATAATTCCCATACCTAAAGATAGACTGAAAAATGCGTGACCTAAAGCAGCTAATATCGCCGTGCCATTTAAGGCAGACCAGTTAGGTGTAAATAAGAAATCACAAGCCTTCCAGAAAGAAGAACCGCTGGCATATGCGGCATACCCAACCAGCACTAAGAGTAATATACCTAAACCAGGCATCATAATCTTACAGCCACGTTCCAAGCCAGCTCCAACGCCGAGAGCGACAATAAAGGCCGTTGCAAACATAAATACTGTATGCCAGATTAATAAACTATTTACATCGCCCAGAAAATTAGTAAAGAGATTTTCAGTTATTCCACCATTCGCACCTTCAAATGTGCCTTGCGCTGCTAGAACGATGTAATCTGTTGCCCAGCCACCAATCACACTATAAAAGGAGAGAATTAAGAATGAACCAAGTACCCCAATTATCCCTACCCAGCCCCATAATTTTGAACGACCTTCAGAAACGGCCACATCTTGCATGGTATGAATCGGATTTTTTTGCCCTCGGCGCCCGATCAACCATTCTAAAACAAGGATAGGTAGCCCTATGATAAACATAAAGAGTAAATAGGTGAGCACAAATGCTGAACCACCCATTTCACCCGCCATATAGGGAAATTTCCAAATATTACCTAAACCCACAGCAGAGCCAGCTGCTGCTAGCATGAATCCCATGCGTGAGCTCCATTGGGAATGACTTTTCTTCATAGTACCTGTACTCATGAATTTTCCTTTGATTCTTAATAAATAGTTTAATTTGCGTTTAGTAAAATTATGTCTTAATTAAAACTTTAAATCATGCCATGAAATCAAACTATTCACAAGAAATCATTACAGTCATTGACAATATTGTTTAAAAATTTAACTAGAATTGGCGTCAATCATTGAAATGAATCAAATGATTCGATTATTATTAGATCCAACCGATGAGTTTCAATATACCGATAAGGTTAAAAAGTAACCAGGAAGGTAATATCATAATCCAAATACTGATACCAAAAAAGAAGGCTAAAATGAAGTTATAAACGCCTACTATAAAATATATTATATTTGTTTGGAGATCTTGATAACTGTATCCAAAAGCACCATCGGTTATCATTAAAATAAACATTGGAATCAGTGCAAAAATAAACATGATAAAACTGCCTATAATTGGTATATCCATTATTTTTATTAAACTAGGTCGAGTTGTTCTTAGCGCGATTATCATAATTTGTCTTCCTTATATTATATTTATACCGTTTTTATGAATTAAATTAATTGTCTATTTTTTATTGGTAAAAAGTATATCATTTGAACGCTTAAACTAAGTGGATTTTTTTGTTAATAAAAAGCGGGCAGTGTAAGCTATTTTATTGATAATTGATTGGAGTTAGCATATAGTAAAACCCATTTTTTACACTTTAAAAACGCCAGCATGTCACAAAATATCGATATTAACGAAATAAATAAATTCTCACAATTAGCCGCACAATGGTGGGATCCAAATGGTCAATGTAAACCTTTACATATCATTAATCCATTACGTGTTGATTATATATTGCAGCAATGCGAATCTCTTACTGGCAAAAAGGTGTTAGATGTCGGGTGTGGTGGTGGCATCTTATCAGAAAGCCTTGCTAAACTTGGTGCGCAAGTGACCGCTATCGATCTGGCGGATGAGTCTTTAAACGTTGCTAAAATGCATGCAGAGCAAAATGGTCTTTCTATCGATTACGAAAAACAAACCGTTGAAGCGCATGCAGAAGAACGATCAGAATATTATGATGTGATTACTTGTATGGAGTTATTAGAGCATGTCCCCGATCCATTCTCCATCATTAATGCTTGTGCTAAGTTGCTAAAACCCAGTGGCAAACTATTCTTATCGACAATCAATCGAAATACCAAAGCAAAGTTATTACTTATTTATGGTGCTGAATACATTGCTCGGCTTGTCCCAAAAGGAACACATGATTTTAATCGCTTTATTCGACCTTCAGAATTAATGGACTTAGTTGAGCAATCTAAATTAGCGGTTAAAGGCATTATTGGTATGGAATATCATCTTTTAAAAAATCAATTCAAATTAGGTCACAATGTGGATGTAAATTATATTTTAATGGCGCAAAAAGAAGTTTAAATTTAAAAGTGTGATCTTATTCTCATTTCTAATAAATAGTGTAAATTTTCCTCTAACATTCCCACATATATCGATACTATGTGGGTAAATACTTATTGTTAATTTATTCGTACTTACCCATAAAATGCGATGTGTTCAAATCTTAATTGATTTGCAATTTACTAATTATGTTTAAAGTATTTAAGTCTAGCTGTGTCAATTTAACCAGATTGGATGTTGTTGATTAAGAGGAGTTGATTATGCCATTAATCATTATTGCTTTTGGTGTCTTGATGTTATTGATTCTCATGTTACCTTTACGAGTTAATGGTTTTATCGCATTAATTTTGGTGGCACTTAGTGTCGGTGTTCTGGAAGGGATGCCCGTTATGGAGGTCATCAAATCAATTAAAAATGGTGTCGGTGGCACGCTTGGCAGCTTAGCATTAATTATGGGATTTGGCGCAATGTTAGGCAAATTACTCGCCGATTGTGGAGGTGCACAGCGGATAGCAACAACGCTCATTGCCACTTTCGGCGATAAAAAGATTCAATGGGCAGTGACGCTTACGGGATTTATTGTTGGATTTGCTCTGTTTTATGAGGTTGGTTTCGTTTTATTGTTACCCTTAATTTTAACTATAGCAGCAACCTTAGGTATCTCTCCGCTATATATTGGTATTCCCATGGCGGCGGCTTTGTCGGTTACACATGGTTTTTTACCGCCTCATCCTGGACCAACAGCGATTGCACAAATATTTAAAGCCGATATGGGAAAAACCTTACTTTATGGCACAATTATAGGTATTCCATCCGTCATACTAGCTGGGCCTATTTTAACTAAATTACCTTTTATTCGTGCGATTAATCATCCTGTTGAAGAAGGCTTATATAATACTAAAACATTTACTGAACAGCAGATGCCTAGTTTTCGTGTCAGTCTTATTACCGCATTGATTCCAGTTATATTAATGTCAATCCGAGCCATAAGTGAAATGACGTTAAATAATGGGCATTGGTTGCTACCCTATGTTGAATTTTTTGGGGATCCAGTCATTGCAACGCTGATATCAGTATTAATAGCCATATTCACTTTTGGTTTATTGCGTGGCCGTAGCATGTCAGACATCAATGCTAGCTTAGTTGATTCAATTAAAATTATTGCAATGATGTTATTGATTATTGGTGGTGGTGGGGCATTTAAACAAGTTCTTGTCGATAGTGGCGTGAAAGTTTATATCGAACAGATAATGTATGGATCGACTATTTCCCCCATTGTTATGGCGTGGCTAATTGCAGCCTTATTAAGATTAGCCTTAGGGTCGGCAACGGTTGCAGCACTAACGGCAGGTGGGATTGTTTTCCCATTAATTGCTTCAACGGGTGTTAGCCCAGAATTAATGGTTATTGCAACGGGTGCGGGTAGTGTCGTTTTTTCGCATGTAAATGATCCTGGCTTTTGGTTATTTAAAGAATATTTTAATCTGAGCATTACCGAAACATTGAAATCATGGTCTTTACTCGAAACAGTGATATCTGTCAGTGGATTAATCGGCTGTTTGATCATTAATCTTTTTTTATAAGGTTAGTTTGTATGAGATATAATTATTTTTGATGAAATAATAAGAAGGATAACTGTTCAAACTATTTCAAGAATCAAAATACCGCTGGTCTTTTATCGCAAAAGTCAGTAGAATACATCGGCAATATTTTATCAACAATTCAACTCAATGGTGAATATTGTCATGTCTCGTATAGTTAAAGAAGCACTTACATTTGATGATGTGTTATTAGTTCCTGCCCACTCCACGGTATTACCCAACACTGCGGTTATTTCTACTCAGCTAACCCAAACAATTAAACTCAATATTCCGATGCTGTCAGCTGCAATGGATACGGTGACTGAATCCGATTTAGCCATCGCCCTTGCGCAAGAAGGCGGAATTGGTTTTATCCATAAAAATATGTCAATCGAAGCTCAGGCTAACCATGTAAAAAGGGTGAAAAAGCATGAAAGCGGTATCGTCCAAGATCCCGTGACCGTTTTACCTACTGCCACGATTCGAGATGTTATCGAACTTGCTAAAGAATATGGTTTTGCCGGTTTCCCTGTGGTTACTCAATCTCAAGAGTTAGTCGGGATTATTACCGCTCGAGATGTTCGTTTTGCGACTGATTTATCGTTACCGGTAACGGCAGTCATGACACCAAAAGAACGACTTGTTACGGTAAAAGAGGGCGAACAACGTGAAATTGTGCTGAAAAAAATGCATGAACACCGTGTTGAAAAAGTGTTAGTTGTTGATTCCAAATTTCACCTTAAAGGAATGATAACGGTTAAGGACTACAATAAAGCAGAACAAAAACCACATGCTTGCAAAGATGAAAAAGGGCGTTTGCGCGTAGGGGCAGCGGTGGGCGCTGGTGCAGGCAATGAAGAACGGATTGCGGCATTGGTTGAAGCAGGTGTTGATGTTTTATTGATTGACTCATCTCATGGACATTCAGAAGGTGTATTAGAGCGGATTCGTCAGACAAGGCAGGCGTATCCGGAATTACAAATTATTGGGGGGAATATTGCTACTGCGGAAGGTGCAAAAGCATTAATCGATGCAGGGGTAAATGCAGTTAAAGTCGGTATTGGTCCAGGCTCTATCTGTACTACGCGTATTGTGACAGGTGTTGGTGTGCCACAAATTAGTGCCATTATGGATGCAGTTGAAATGGCTCAACGACATAATATCCCTGTTATTGCTGATGGTGGTATTCGTTTTTCGGGTGACATTGCTAAAGCCATTGCCGCAGGTGCATCATGTGTTATGGTTGGCTCAATGTTTGCTGGAACAGAAGAAGCCCCTGGTGAAATCGAATTATATCAAGGTCGAGCTTATAAATCTTATCGAGGTATGGGATCACTTGGCGCAATGGCGAAAGGTTCATCTGATCGTTATTTCCAATCTGATAATGCCGCTGATAAATTAGTTCCTGAAGGTATTGAAGGCCGTATTGCCTATAAAGGCCCATTAAAAGAAATCATTCACCAACAAATGGGAGGATTACGTTCTTGTATGGGATTAACTGGCTGTGCCACTATCGATGAGTTACGGACTCAATCTAAATTTTATCGAATAACCGGTGCCGGTATGAAAGAAAGCCATGTTCACGATGTGCTAATAACCAAAGAGCCACCAAATTATCGAGCTGGATCTTAATTTTTTATCAATATTAAAGCGTCGTTAATCATTGACGCTGTTCAGTAATAGTAAAAATCCCAACAATCTCAGCGTTGTTGGGATTTTTAATCTTTAAAGGGAATAGTTTGCTTTAAAAACTTGGTTTATAACGTTTTGCGTTAATTACTCAAGTCCCAGCACTTTACGTCCATTCCGAGTGGCGACGTTAACCACATTATCTAAATCGGTATATCGACATCCGGTTACAAGCAGTTTTAGCTCTTCCCACATATTACCCGTTGAAAAGGGGAGCATATAATCACTGACATTATCGGTACCAATCGCAACAGGAATTCCAGCGGCGGCTAATTCATCGACAGGGGTTAAGGAGTTACGGGTTGGGCCTTGTTCTTCACGCCTTGGACTGTCAATCCACGCAAACGGACAGGCAATCACCATCATTTGGGCTTCTTTCATTTTTTGGTATAATTTTTGACGATATTCTAAGCTATGGGCAGTAATTGAAATACTATGAATTGCCACTACACGACCATGCATTGAATGTTCTAAGGTTTTATCTGTTAATTGCTCTGTTTCTATCTCATCGGATGAATTAAATTGATCTACATGAACATGCACCATTTTGCCTAAAGATTTGCCCGTTTGCATTAATACATCCAGATGTTTAAGTCCCATACCTTCACCATGATCACGTTCATCACGGCGAGGTAAGCCACCAATAATATCGACAAGATCGGCACCTTTATCAAACCAATAGCGAGCCTCTTTATCAATCACGCCTTTTAAGGTCTGATTCACCAGTTTAATGGTGATATCGTTTTTATAGGTTTCTCGTGCTCGTAATGCGCCTTTGATTGCACGTTCTTCAGCGATAGGGTCAATATCCACAAATGATCCCATGGCACTAACACCTTGTTCAATCATTCGTTCAACAGCCATACTAAAATGACGATAATAGTCTTCTTCGGTCATGGCGGCTTTGACTTTGTCTAACGTATCCCATTTTTCAATCAATGTCTGTTTTTGGTACACATCAAAACTGTCAACGGTAATTGTAAAAGCACGATCAGCGTGCATATGTGCATTAACCCAACCGCCATTTTGCTTGATTTTGTTCATTAAAAATGCTTTTAAACTTTGATCTCGACTGGTTAATAACATCTTTTTGTTGTCTGTCATAATATGCCTCTACAAATAAATTACCTAAAGTTGGTTTAAAAATTCAAAAATAACAGCTAAAAAAAATCCTCCATAAAGGAGGATTAAAAATAGAACCAACAATGTTTAAAATCTGGATTGTTGATTCACATGGCTTCATAGTTTAAAGACTCTAGCAGGTTATTTAGTAGCAGAAATTCTAAACCTATCTTGATTAATATCAAGCATTATAACAGTGAAAATATGCAAATAAATGATATGGTTAAAGTATTATTTTTTAGATTTTCTTGTCATCATTTGATGGTCATTAACAATTTTGGTTTTATTTTGGGTAACATGATTAGGATAACGGATTAATTTTTATCAATAAGCGATTGTCAAAAAAATGAGATTTTCCATAATGCTTTTTTATTGATGTTAAAACAACCTATGTTAGTATAAAGTTGATAAAGTTTGCCTAAGATAAGAGGTTATTATGAGCCAGTTAAATATTGTTGCTACGCTAAAAATCAAGTCAGAAAATCATGCCGCTTTTCAAACGCTTTTTAAAAAACTTGTTGAAGCAAGCCGTAAAGAAGCGGGATGTATTCGTTATGAACTTAATCAAAGCATCGATGATCCCGATGTTTATGTCGTCATTGAAACATGGGCTTCGAAACAAGCAATTGATTTGCACAATCATACACCACATTTTATTGAATTCGCCGCATTTGCTAAAGAGCATTGCGAAAAACTCGAAATTTGTATTGTGAAACCTGTGTTATAAGATTAAACCGAACAAGCGATTAACCAAATTGTGTGAGAAAGAAAATTGGTCAAGAAATATTATATTAATAACGCGGATGGGATAAAGTTTGGAGCAGTTTAATCAGGTCAATCGGTTGCCAAAACTTTTGTTGACAACCGATTTAATAAAGTGATGAATGGCGTTATAACATCAGGCATCTATTCTGTTGAAATTACATTTTTTCAACGGTTTTTATGCCTAACATATCTAATCCTACTTTCAGTGTTTTAGCTGTCAAAGAAGCCAGTTTTAAGCGACTTAATTTTAGGTTTTCATTTTCAGCTGTTAAAATAGGGCAGTTTTCGTAAAAACTTGAAAAAAGCGTTGCAATGTCATAAAGATAAGCACAAAGCACGTGAGGCGTTCCTTCATTTGCTAACACTGAAATAGTTTCATCAAATTGAATTAGTCGAGTGGCTAATGCGCGTTCTTTTTCTGTTTCTAAAATAATACTTCCCGATAAGTCATCTTCTGAAATATTGGATTTTCTAAATACCGATAACACACGAGTATAAGCATATTGTAAGTAGGGTGCCGTATTACCTTCAAAAGAGAGCATATTGTCCCAATCAAAAACATAATCAGTGGTACGATTTTTAGAAAGATCAGCGTATTTAACCGCACCAATTGCAACGGCATCGACGACTTGGGCTAACTCTTGTTCAGTGAGTTCTGGATTTTTACTTTGAATTAAGACTTTTGCCCGTTCGGTCGCTTCATCTAAAAGATCATTTAATTTAACCGTATCACCTGATCGTGTTTTAAACGGTTTACCGTCTTTTCCTAACATCATACCAAACATATGGTGTTCGAGTTTTAAAGAATCAGGCACATATTTGGCTTTATGTACAATTGTCCAAACTTGTTCTAAATGCTGATGCTGACGTGAGTCGGTATAATAAAGTATGCGATCGGCATGTAGTGTTTCATAACGATATTTGGCACAGGCGATATCGGTTGTTGCATAAAGGTAACCGCCGTCGCGTTTTTGAATAATCACGCCCATTGGTTCGCCTTCTTTATTTTTGTATTCATCTAAAAATACAACGATTGCACCTTCGCTTTCTACCGCTAATTTTTTATGTTTTAAGTCTGCCACAATGCCGGGTAACATTTTGTTATAAATGCTTTCGCCCATGGTGTCTTCAACGGAAAGTGTGACATTTAACCGTTTGTAAGTCGCAATATTTTGCGTCATGGTAATATCGACCAATTTTCGCCACATTTCACGACAATATTCATCACCACCTTGCAGTTTTACAACATAATTACGTGCTTTTTCAGCAAAAACTTCGTCTTCATCGTAATGTTTTTTGGCTGCTCGATAAAACGATTCCAGATCGGATAGTTGCATATCATTTGCATGTTCATTTTGCATTTTTTCCAGATAAGCAATGAGCATCCCAAATTGTGTTCCCCAGTCACCGACATGGTTAGCACGGATAACATTATGACCAAGAAAAGTTAAAACTCGTACAGTGGCATCCCCGATGATTGTTGAACGTAAATGACCGACATGCATCTCTTTGGCAACATTCGGTGCTGAGTAGTCTACAACAATCGTTTGTGCTTTTGCAGGTAAGGTAATATTCAGTTTATCGCTACTCAGTGCAACTTCATTTTGTTGAGCAATCCAACTATTTTTTAAAAAGATGTTAATAAAACCGGGGCCAGCAATTTCGACTTTTTCGGCAATGTCATCAATATCTAGATGTTGTAAAACCTTTTCTGCCAACGCTCTTGGTGGCATTCCTAGTTTTTTGGCGGTTGCCATGATGCCATTAGCTTGATAATCGCCAAATTGTACTTTAGCTGATTGTTTAATTAAGGCATCACAGTTATTATCAGCACCGGCCATTATCATTGCTTGCGAAACACGTTGAGTTAGTAATTGTTGAATATTCACACTAAACCTAATCAATTATCATAAATGCCCAATATAATACCGATAAAGTAAACACTTGTCACGGCTCAGATGATGTCGTTTACTTTAGTTTAACAGGGTTTTGATTTCCTATTAGGGTATTTTTCAATCAAAAGCATGATTGACAAAAATGACCGATGTTAATCGATCAATTTGGTGATAAACAGAGTCAAAATTTGATTGACATTCTAGTCGTTGAGTGTGTGCTTGATCTTTGTTCCCAATATATTTTCAATATAATGTTGTAGTCGTTGCTTTTCATGATCATTATTTTCATACCAGTTACGTGAAGATAGGCGAAATATATGCGGAATGGTTCTAGATAATACCGATTGTCGCCAAATGTTTCTATATCGTGCATTGGATAATAACGGGTGAATTGGCGCATCGCACTCAATGCCGATACAATAAAGTTTAGTGCTCGGATCTTCAATAGTAAAATCTAATGTAAATACGCCACAGCCTGAGTGGCGGCTATAGGATAAATTGAGCGAACGAATAAAAGTTTCTACATCGTCAAGCAGTCCGTCATCGTGTTGTGTTGGTATTGGCAAATCAGATTGCTTATGTGCCTGTTCGATCAGGTTAAGTAATAATTCAGCAAAAGTAAAATTACCTTCAGATAATGCTTTAGAATAAGCTAAATAGTATTGTAGGTAATCACGAGGGGAGGTTGGAGCACGTTTATTGGCTAGCGCATCAGAAACATCTTCAATAGGCATTGAGGAGATCAAAATGACTTTTTGGCGAGCTCGGGTGATTGCTACATTTAAGCGCCTTTCGCCACCTTGTTGCCCTAGTATGCCAAAATTTCGCCTGAAAATACCTTGTTTATTACGACCAAATGTCGTTGAAAAGATGATAACATCACGTTCATCGCCCTGCACATTTTCAACATTTTTGATAAAAATTGATACATCTTCACCCTGATCGAATCGTTGATTTTCTTGTTCAAAAATGTCTGAAAATTTTTTATCTAAATTGGCTTTTTCATAAAAACACTTTTCAATCAAATCTGCCTGCTTTTTGTTAAAGGTTACAACGCCTATGGATGGACGATGAGTCGCATCTTTTTTCCAAATGTTATCGACCATTTCAACAACTTTTATTGCTTCACTATAATTGCGTTGATCTTCATATAGACCATTTACCCAAATATATTCAAGTGGTTTGATTTGCTTAATGATATTAGCTGAATGTCTGACAGGTACGTTTAGTTGGCTATGGTAAAAAGCGGTATTGGAATAGTTAATCAGCTCACGATAAGCGGAACGGTAATGAATTTGTAAATAAGTTGTTGGCAACACAGTGCGAGAAAGTTGTAATAAATCCGGACAATCCATAATTTCTTTTAAATTCCAACGATTGAGTAGAGGATTTTCGTTAACTTCTTGTGATAGTGCTTGAATAGTATCATCATCAGCCTCTTCGACTATGTCAGCGTCTGTTTGTACGCCAAAAAATGTAGTGGGTGGCATCTGTTTGTCATCACCACTGACTATGGCAATTTTGCCCCGATAAAGAGTAGGTATAGCGTATTCAATGGGCATTTGTGAGGCTTCGTCATAGATGACCAAATCAAATAATCCCGCTTTTAATGGCAATAAGCGACTTGCGGTGTCGGGATTCATTAACCAAATTGGTCTTAAGAACATTAATCCAAGCGGTATACCTTGCTCGATGAATTCACGTAATCGTTTGGCGCGTTGACCTGTTAGCCTTGTTATTCCTTCCCACCTTTTGGGATCAGCTATCTGATTACATTTTATATTATTAAGTAGTAACTGTTTATTCAGTTGATGCAGCTGTTCGTCGTTAGATTTTAGCTGTTCAATGGTTTGATTGATAACTTGCTGATCAATCTGTAATATCGGGTTTTCTTGTTCGATGTACAATTTCCAAATCGTTTTAGCTTCATAATCCAATAGTTGTCTAAATTGATATTGTTGGTTTTCTGGGCTTAATAAGGCTAGTTCGGATTCAAAAGGTCTTAGTTTTGCCAATACTTCAAGTGCAGTTTCAGATAATTGAATCGCTTCTTTACGAAATGATTGATACGCTTTTAATGAAGGTAAAACATGGTAAATAGCGTCAATAGTTGAAGGTGTTGGTTGACTTTTAACAATCGCCTGTAAACAGTTTTGATACAGGTTTTCATTTAAAAATTGATTGAGCAAGGATAAATGTTGTTCTGAATCTTGACGATATTGATAACGAACAAAGGCCGCTTCGTATTCATTAATTAAATCTTGAAAAGCGTCGCTACTTTTCAATAATGATTGCTCCACATACTGACTATAAGGTGCTTGGTGAATTTTATCAGCCCATGCTTTGACTTCTTCAAGTTCCGATAATGTTTCCTCGATCAAGTATTGAGTGGTATCAAGATTAAGCGTTAAATTGTGTTGAGGTAATTGCAAATCAACAAAGATACTCAGTAACGTTTTGCGAATTGGCCGATATTCAGACTCCAATAATAGCGACTCATAAAGCATTGGAATGCGGTTAATGTTTGCTTCCTCACCGTGCATAGCTAAAAAGTTAAAAAGTCCTTTTTTTGCTAAATAGCGTTGCAAACTCAGGCATTTGTACCAAGCATTAGGGGTTATGAGTTTTCTTGCTTTACTCAGTAAATCTTCTAGTATCTTTGGCTCTAAATAACAAAATTTTTGAGACAGGTGGCACCAAGCCTCTGAGTTTAAATAAGATAGCTGATTTTGCAAAAATTTTAACCCATTGATGAGTCTATCACCTTCTAAATTACCTGTTTGGATATTTTGAATTTTGAACAAGGGTAACCATTTTAATAGCCGCTCCCGAAGATTTTCCGTGATATTTAAAAAAGCTTCACTCTCTTTTTTAAGCCACTGTTGATGAGGGAGGGGATCATCAACATCAAATTGGATAGGTTGGTTATCAAGATTTGCTGTTCTAACGTGTTCAACTTGAATAAATTGAGTCAGTGATTGATTAAATAAATTTATCGTAATTGGATCATTTGAAAATTCTGTTAATTCTGATAATGGACTATGTTCAAATTTTGCCGGTAACCACAGTGAAAGTAAGGGTGAACACTGATTTTTAATCATTGATAGTTGTTTGACATCAAGATTCTGAAATACTTTGCCTAATTCCGGTACGGTTAATTTGGGTGGATTGTTGGCAATCGTGATTAAATCAGCGATTAACTCCCGATAACTTAAACCAAAGTGGGTCTGTTGAGTATATAATGCCTCATCATATTGATCGAGCTGTGCTTCCAGTTTTGTTACTGTTTTTGCCAGTTTGATGCGCGCTTTAATGTAGTTATCTGAAGGCAGGTTTTTGTCCAGCAAATCAAGCTGTTGACGAATACTATTAATCAATTTGGAGCGATCAGCATTAATATCGTTAATCATTATACTGCGCGTATCAAGGCCTTCGGCAGTTAAACGCTTATGAACAACTTCAAGGGCCGCTTTTTTCTGACAAACAATCAGTACCGTTTTATGGCGTCCAATTGCGTCGCCAACCATATTTACAATGGTTTGACTTTTTCCGGTTCCTGGTGGGCCTTCAATTAACAAACCGGGCGCTAATCGTGCTTGTAAAACAGCGTTTTCTTGGCTTGGGTCACTGGCAACCGAAAAAAAACAATTTTGTACGTCTGGTTTTTCAATTTGATCATCGATTTGAGAATTGGATTTCAGTTTTAGAGCGGTTTCAAGTGCTGTGTTGTCGTAGTCGAGTTTTTTTAATTGACTGAGTTCTTCACCAATTGATTGTCCTATAAAGTTGGCATCAAATAACACAGCGGAACAAGCAAAGTAGATTTTACCTTTTTCTGGTTCAAACGATGTTGGTAAATCATCGATTTGACTCGACAAAATTTGTCCTAACGACTTTAATTCATTCATAACCTCAAGGGTATTTAACGTTGAACGTAATAATAAGTCATCAAAAACATGTTTCCATTGATTAAAAAGTGTTTTGCCCAAAATCCCTTTAAGTGCGGGATTAATTCTTATTTCTTCTCGTTGACGATCAAAGGCGAGTGTAAGTCGTTTCATTGATGCCATATCGTCATTCATTTTTATGGGCCAAAGTAATAACGGTGCTATTCTGGGTAACCGATTGCCACTGGTTTCTTGATAAACTAAAAAAGGAAAGCCCATATAAAGACTGTCAATGCCCGTATCCCGTTGATAAATAGTGGTTGTCCGAAATAAGTTGCGTAATTTAATTTCAAGAAGTTCATTCGTTTCGAATACGGCTTTAATATCGATTTGTTGCTGACGAGGTTGTCGAGCAAGAATATGATCAAGTAGTTTATTTGACGGTAAAGATGCGGTTCCTAATAAGTTAAGATCAATACGTGGTGTAAAACGACCTAGGTTCATCCTAACTAACGGGCCTTGCAAGATACTCATTGATACTTTTTTATGAAAGAAATCGATAATTCGAGATGAGTATTTTTTTAATGGCGGTTTAATCCAATGTTCATTAGGAATGCTCAATAAAACCAAGAGCCGACAAAATGGTATACGTTTTTCAAAACGATACTGCTGTGTCCACTGATCAAGCTCTTCATGACCCAGTTCGGCAAATCCTTCTATTCGCTCATCCAATAGTTGATATAGTCTTAATCTAGGTTGCTTAAAATAATTTGCTAACTCTTCATCGCTTAAAATATCAATATTATAATCATTGGCTAATTGTTTACATTCATTGATGACGTTATTCGCCGTTTTAAATTGATCTTCTTGTGCACTGAGTAAAATGATTAGATCATCTTCACTAATATTGTTACGTTCCATTAATGATAATAATCCAAGATTATTGGCATCAGGAAAGCAAGATGAGCGTTTAGTCCACATTACCATTAATTGGTTTTTAGAACAGGCTACTTGAAGTGTTTTTAGTCGGTTTTCATCCAATTTGATTTGTAAATTTGATGCACGTAAGCGAACATTATTGGCGCGTATAGATAATTGCCATAACCCTAGTTTAGATTTATGCTCTTTAATAGGCATAGTTTCACTAATCAATTGAAATTTTTTTAATGGTTTTGTATCAATAGAATTTTTGAGTGAAACGGATAATAGGTCATAATGATATGTTTTATCATCGATCATTTGCTTACTTAGTATTTCATTATCGAATCGTTCAGTTTGGCAATGACCACAGTGACGCTCTAACTCCATTTTGTATTCCTTATATTCAACTCAATGTTGATGTTATTTTTATCATTTTTATTTATATTGAATTGTAGAATGACAATGATTATTTATAAAGACTAATTTTAATACAGTCGATAGAAAACACGCATTTTAGCCCGATTTGGGTTAGCAAATGGCATCTATTATTTTGTTAAATATACAATTCAAAAAAAGCCCGAAAATTCTTATTGATTTTTAAGTTATCTATATTAAATCAATATCAATCTATTTTGAATTCATTATGACCTCTTAAGTAAACCGGCTTTGTGCGATGATCTTTTAAAAAACGAGCTACTCTAGTTATTCATCATTTATATTTTTACGGATTGCTTAACTGGATGCTGTCACAGGAATATGACGAATCTTAGGGTTATTAATGAGTAACCAATCGGGTAAATTACTTTCTTTTTCAACTAGCCAAATAATGGTATTTATAAATAATCGATCGTTTGAACCTTTAGGTTTTGGGTATTCAAGTTGTGAAAGTGCTAAAGAACGCGCAAAAAGTTGATGCTCACTAAAACTCATATTATGACGATTTTTAGACAAATGTGATTCATAATCAATTATCAACGCAACAGGCTGTTGATCATAGTTGACTAGTTGATCTAACGTGTTACTTAAATGATTTATTTTTGCGGAATCTTTTTTGGGAACAGCATTTAATCTTAGGCGTTTAAACAACGTATCGCTTTTAATTGCGGGTAAGTCTGGTGTTTGAATTTCTTCGAATCCAACATCTGAATTCCACAATAAGACGTGATTAAATTTTGCATTTTTTAATATTCGATAAATCGACAAGACTAATGTTTCGGAAATGATGGTTTCAGTATCAATTTTCGATTGTTGTCGATCATGAATGTTTCCAGATAAAACGAATTGAGGTTTTGAATTTAGATAGCGATTTAAATCACGCATCCAGCGAGGGCTCTTGAAAGATTGAGACATAATTAATCCTTTAATAAAAATCAAATAACTGACGTTTTTATTATATACAAAGCAATTGAGTAACATCTACTATTTTTTTAATTAATAACTTATTTTTATTTAGATTTCTTGAATACTCAATCCGTTAAACAGTGATTAAACTTAGGTAATAATCATAATAAGAGACAATTAAAATCGCTTTAAAATTATCTAATTTTGGAGCATTAATTCGTTACCTTTTTACCTTAACAGTGATTAAACTTGCTTGTTATTATTCATGCTATCGCAATTACAACTGTTTACAATTAATGAGGTAAACACTAAACTATTTATCGTTCTCAACGGGGTGCCCAAATGGCTGAGAATGTTGGTTAACATAACCCGTCGAACCTGAACTGGATCATGCCAGCGGAGGGATTTGAGTTATTGTGTCTGCTCAAACCTTTTGTCTTTTATTTACTATTTTGGAGACAAAATGTTTCGTAAGAATCTTCTTTTGTTTTTTGTTTTTTCAGCTTTTTTCTTGATTGATACTGCCAATGCTAAGCCAACTTTAACCGTTTATAGTTACAATTCTTTTATGTCTGAGTGGGGCCCAGGTGAGGCCATTAAGCAAGGTTTTGAAGCGGAGTGTGATTGTCAGTTGGATATCATTTCGTTAGGGGATGGTGTATCTATTTTAAATCGGATCCGGCTCGAAGGGAAAAAGACCAATGCCGATGTTATTTTAGGCTTAGACAATAACATTTTACAGCAAGCTAAGTTAGCCAATATTGTTATTCCTCATCAAATCATTAAACCTGATAATCTTAACACTGATTGGTGGGATAATGATTTTCTTCCTTATGATTTTGGTTATTTTGCTTTTATTTATAACAAAGATAAAATCAAAAATCCTCCCCATAGTATGCAACAACTTGTTGATAATAAAGGCAATTGGCGAATTATTTATCAAGACCCAAGAACCAGTACGCCAGGACTAGGTCTACTGTTTTGGATCAAAAATATCTATGGCGATGATGCTGCCAATGTATGGAAAAAGATCGCTAAAAATACAGTAACCGTCACCAAAGGCTGGAGTGAATCTTATGGTATGTTTTTGAAAGGCGAAGCTGATTTTGTTTTAAGCTACAGTACATCGCCGATTGCTCATATTATGAAAAATGATCCTCGCTATGAGGCAGCCATTTTTGATGAAGGACATTACCGTCAGGTTGAAGTAGCAGGTATAATCAAATACAGTCAGCAACCTGAGTTAGCACGTCAGTTTTTACAGTATTTACTCAGACCTGAAGTACAACGTCAGATTGCTGAAAAGAATGTGATGTACCCGATAATTCAAACGACATTACCTGAGGCTTATCAGCAAATAAAGCCTGTCACTAAGGCGTTAGAATTTGGATCTGAGCAAGTTGAAAAAGGACAAAAAGCTTGGATTCGTGAGTGGCAATCAGCGATCAGTAAGTAATTATAGACATTAACATGTTGAATTTTAGAACGTTAATACCGGGTATTCTTGCCTCCAGTAGCATAATGGTTGTACTGGGTAGTGCATTATTATCCATTGGTTATTACGCAATAACTTCAGGTGAGATAAACAGTTATATTGACAGCTATTTATTACATATTTTGTGGATAACTGTTTATCAAGCCACACTATCAACATGTCTTTCTATTTTCTTGGCTATATTAATGGCAAAAGCTTTATCCATGGTTGAGTTTTGGGGTAAAGGTCTATTGTTGCGAATAATGCCGGTGACGTTTATTTTACCTGCACTGGTTGTTGTGACAGGGCTTTTATCCGTTTATGGGCAACAGGGATTACTGTCAATCTTTGTTGGATATATCGGCTTGCCATTTTCATGGTCAATTTATGGATTACAAGGAATTTTATTAGCACACGTATTTTTGAATTTTCCTTATGCTTGTTGTCTATTTTACCGTACGCTGATGAGTGTGCCTGTTGAACAGAAACAGCTAGCCGCTCAATTGAATTTTTCTGGTTACACTTTTTTTCGATTGGTTGAATGGCCACATCTTCGTCGGCAAATATTGCCTATGGCTTCGCTGATTTTTATGCTCTGTTTTTCAAGTTTTGCGATTGTATTGGCTTTAGGCGGTGGCCCCAAATATACCACCATTGAAGTAGCAATTTATCAATCCATTCGTGATTTTGATTTTATTCAAGCGGTTTTGCTTTCCTTATTGCAATTGCTTTGTTGTGTAGGTTTTATGGGAATAATGCAAAAGTTTAATAATAATAAACAAGTCACAATGCGCTTTATAAAGCAAAACTACCGTTTTCCTGTTTCTGGCTTGGCTGCCTTGCTAAGTTCAATCGTGATTATTATGGGGGGATTATTTATTTTACTTCCTTTGATAAATATCGTGATTGATGGTGTTTATTTTTTCCGTTTGTCACTGTTTACGCCAACCTTTCAACATGCAACCCTGTTTTCACTTTTCATTGCATTGGGGTCAGCCATCGTAACCCTGTTAATGGCACTATTTATTCTTTGGACAAATAGTCGATTGCTCATTTATCAAAAGGTAACGTGGAGTAATCGATTAATGTTAGCCAGTTCGTTAATTTTAGCGATTCCCAGCATGATTTTAGCGTCAGGACTGTTTATATTATTTTATCAGTATGCAGGTAATACTTGGTTTATCTGCATTTTATTAATATTGTGTAATGCTTTAATGGCATTACCTTTTGTCATTAAAAGTCTGGCTACCCCCATGTTCGATGTCACTAAGCGTTATTGGCTATTAAGCCAATCCCTTTGCATTGACGGGGTTAACCATTTTTATTTGATTGAATATAAAGCGTTAAACAAATTAATGTTAAAAAGTTTTGTTTTTTCGGCTATCTTATCTTTAGGGGATTTTGGCATTATCGCACTATTTGGTGGGCAGTCAGTCATCACATTGCCTTATTACCTCTATGAGCAGCTATCACATTATCATTATCAAGATGGTAGTGTCACAGCGGCAATATTATTAATTATCTCTTTTAGTTTATTGGTTTTGGTGGATGATGATCACACTCAATCATATTAATTATCATTATGATAATTTTAAAATGTTTTTTAATTTTGGTATTGCCGCAAAAGAACGGGTCGTCATTGTTGGGCCAAGTGGTGCGGGTAAAAGTTCATTATTGAGTTTAATCGCCGGTTTTATTTCACCTGATTCAGGAAAAATAATACTCGATGATCAAGATATGACGAATGTCACTCCCGGAAAACGCCCGGTATCTATGTTGTTTCAACATAATAATTTGTTTGACCATTTAACGGTTCAAGATAATATCGCTTTAGGATTAAAACCTTCTTTAAAACTGAATATTTCACAAATGCAAATTATTGATGATATTTTAGAAAAAGTTGGATTAACAGGATTTAATCAACGTTATCCTGAACAATTATCGGGTGGTCAACGTCAACGGGTTGCTTTAGCGCGGTGTCTAATTCAACATCGTCCGATTTTACTTTTAGATGAGCCTTTTTCAGCGCTGGATCAATCATTACGTTTTGAAATGCTTGAATTAGTTAACCAAATCTGTGAAGAATTTGAATTAACATTAATGATGGTGTCCCATTATCTGGATGAATCATTGTACTATTTTTCACGATGTTTAGTTGTCGATGAAGGGCAGATTATTTTTAATCATTCACCCAAAAAGTTAACCTGTTCAGAACATCAACATGTTGCTCAGCTATTAGGCTTGAAGTCGATTTAATCCGCTAAAATTAATCTTTAGCTAAGCAGTATATTCATTGAAAATATGCTTCATATTGCTTTCATAGCATTAATGATTACCGTTGGCTTTTGTTAGTTTCAATATCGAATGTGAGTGCTTAAGGTTTTATTAATCTACCCAATGTATCTTATAAAAACTTATTCATCATGATTCTTTATTGATATTTATGCAAAATTTGAAAGCAGATCAGAAATTTAGTTTTTCCTCGTTATTTTTGATTATATTATTTTTTACCTATTTTTCATCCGCTTTGCAACTCTATATTTCTCTGTCGGGACACTCTAATTTTATTGGGTTAAGAGATTCCATTATTTATAGCTTAATTTGGCTCATACCGGTGTTATTTTTTCCTAATTATACTCGTAAAATTGCAGCCATTTATGGGATTATAGTTGGCGGATTGTCTTTAATTTCGTTAGCGTATTTTGTGATTTATCGGCAGGAGTTTTCACAAAGTGTTTTTTTTATAATGGCTGAATCAAATTTCAATGAATCTAATGAATATATTCAGCAATACTTGAGTTTTAAATTGATTGCCGTATTAGTTGTCTATATTTTAGTGGCTCTATTTCTTTGGAAACAAGTAAAACCGGTTTATGTCCAAAATAAAACTAAGTGGATGGTTTCACTATTGATTGCTATTTATGCTTTGATGCCACTAGTAATCAGTGTAATGGTAAAAAAAACCTCCTTAGAGAAAGCGGGAGCACATTTATTAAGCCGTATGGAAACGACAGTACCTTGGCAATTAATGAGCAGCTATATTGCATACCGTTCACAACTTTCTAATATGGAAAATATTTTGAATAATTTGCAATCTTTGCCTTCATTAGAAAATTTAACAGATAGTAATGGGGAGACACCAAGAACATTAGTCTTAATCATTGGGGAATCGACTACCCGTACAAGAATGGGAATTTATGGTTATAACCGCAATACTACCCCGATGATTGAACAATTTAAAAAAGAAAATCCAAATTTATTGGTTTTCAACGATGTTGTCTCATCCAGACCATATACGATCGAAATTTTAGAACAAGCCCTGACTTTCGCCGATGAACGGCATCCCGATTTGTATTTAACACAACCTTCACTCATTCATCTTATGAAACAAGCAGGGTATAAAACATTTTGGATTACCAATCAACAAACAATGACTAAACGAAATACGATGTTAACCATGTTTTCTAAGCAAACAGATAAACAATATTATATGAATAACGATCGTAACCAAAGTGCCAGACAATATGATGATGCTGTGATTCAGCCTTTTAAAGAGGTGTTAACCGATCCCGCTAAAAAGAAATTTATCGTTATTCATTTACTTGGTACGCATATGAAATATGAATTTCGTTATCCGAAAAGTAGTGAATATAATGTTTTTCAAGATAAGACAGGCATTCCATTCAATATTGACGATGATAACGCCAAAGTCTACAACAGCTATGATAATGCAATTAGCTATAATGATTATGTAATAACGACATTGTTTAATACATTTAAACAGAGCCATGATAACGGTTTTATGTTGTATTTTTCCGATCATGGTGAAGAGGTTTATCAAACACCACCGTATGATGTCTTAGGACGAAATGAAAAAGCACCAACCAAACCGATGTATACCATTCCCTTTATACTTTGGCAATCACCAAGTTGGTTGAAAACACATCCTAATGATTATCAAGCTTACGTTGATCGCAAATTTAGCTCACAAGATTTAATTCACACTTGGTCTGATTTAGCGGGCTTAACTTACAATTTATATCAGCCTGAAAAAAGTTTAGTTAATCCTAACTTTAAACCATCAATACGTTGGATTGGCGATCCCTATGATAAAAAAGGTTTAGTGGATTTTGATAAATTGGTTAAGTAATTGATATCCTGATTGCACAAGCATTTAAGGTATGGTATTGTATATTTATACAGTTATATTTTAGATGCTATCATTCAGATTATGCGAAAAATCATTCATGTTGACATGGATTGTTTTTATGCGGCAGTTGAGATGCGGGACAACCCTCGATACCGTAATATCCCCATTGCTGTTGGGGGTGACCCACGAAAAAGAGGTGTTGTTGCAACAGCCAATTATCTTGCTCGACAATTTGGTATTCATAGTGCTATGTCAATGGCACAAGCGGTAAAACTGTGTCCAAATCTTAAAGTTATTCCGGGTAGACATGCTGTTTATAAAGAAGTTTCAAACCAGATTCATCAAATTTTTCAGCGTTATACCCAAGCAATCGAGGCCTTATCACTTGATGAAGCTTATTTAGATGTGACTGATTGTCAACTTTGCCATGGTTCGGCAACATTAATTGCCAAAGACATTCGCCAAGCTATATTTAATGAACTGGGTTTAACTGCGTCAGCTGGTGTTGCGCCACTTAAATTTTTAGCTAAAATTGCTTCAGATATGAACAAGCCTAACGGTCAATATGTGATTACACCTGACGAAGTTGATTCGTTCATACAGCAACTCCCTCTTAAAAAGATTCCGGGGGTGGGGAAAGTCACCGAAAAAAAACTGGCTGAACTAGGGTTATTTACTTGTCGAGATGTGGTGAAGTATGATTTAACCAAATTACTTAATCAATTTGGTAAGTTTGGTCGAGTGCTTTATGAAAGATGTCAAGGCATTGATGAGCGTGAAGTCTGTAATGACAGGCAACGTAAATCAGTGGGTGTTGAACGTACTTTGGTTGATGATATTCATACTTGGGATGACTGTTTACTGCAACTCGATCCACTTTATGATGAGTTAGAAAAACGATTAAGTAAAGTCAGAACAGATTTATCGATTGCCCGACAAGGGGTAAAATTTAAATTTGATGATTTTCAACTCACGACACAAGAACATGTCTGGGCAAAGTTGGATAAACAAGATTTGATTGAACAAGCGTACAAAGTTTGGCAAGAACGACGAAATGATAGGGGGGTTAGGTTAATTGGCTTTCATGTTACCCTTATTGATCCACAATTAGACAAACAGTTAATCTTCCCTTTTTAGCTGTTTAAAGCACTAAGGTGTTAAGCTGAATTTATGGGGATGATTGAAATATCATAAAATCCCCATAAATAAGTTTGGCTTAACTAAGTCGTTATTTTAAGTTTTCACCGTTGGTCTGAATGACTTGTTTATACCAATCAAAGGAATCCTTCTTATACCGTTTCATGCTACCATTACCTTCGTTATCACGATCAACATAGATCACACCATAACGTTTTTTCATTTCGCCAGTAGTAAAGGATACAACATCTATAATTCCCCATGCGGTATACCCAATAACATCGACCCCGTCATAGTCCATTGCTGTTAACATTGCTTTGATATGTGCACCGAGATATTCAATTCGAGGTTGGTCATGTATTTGATGACCATTTTCAAGTTGGTCAATTGCCCCGAAACCATTTTCTACAATAAATAACGGCAATTGATAGCGATCATATAAACGGTTTAATGTATAGCGTAAGCCTTCAGGGTCAATTGGCCATCCCCAGTCACTGCTTTTAATATAAGGATTTTCAACCGCATTTGGTAAAGCACCATTGACGATATTGTCACGGTTATCATTTTTGACATCGGCTTTAACGACAGTAGACATGTAGTAACTAAACCCAATGTAATCAACTGTGCCTTGTTTCAAACATGCTAAATCTTCTTGCGTAATATCAAGTTTATAACCTTCACGCTCAAACTCTTTTAATGCATAAGCAGGGTAATAACCTCGGACATGAACATCAGGGAAAAAGAATCGTTGATGCATTGCAATTTCTGAAGCCATCATATCTTCAGGATTACATGAGTATGGATAGATTGGTACATGAGAAATCATACAGCCAATTTGAAAATCTGGGTTGATTTTTTTACCCGCGATCACGGCTTTAGCACTGGCTAAGAGTTCGTAATGAGCAACTTGGTAAAGGATTTCTTGCGGATTTTCGCCTGCTTTGACTTGTACACCAGAATTAGTCCAAAAGAAAATAGGATTACTCGTATCCATTTGATTGTTAATTTCGTTAAATGTCATCCAGTATTTAACTTTGTTTTTATAACGCTCAAAGCAGGTGATCGCAAATCGTTCAAAAAACTCAACCGTTTTACGATTACGGAATCCCCCATATTCACGAGCAATATGCAAAGGAATTTCAAAATGGGATAGGGTAATGACCGGTTCAATTCCGTTGGCAATTAATTCATCAAATACCGCGTCGTAAAACTGTAATCCCTCTTCATTAGGTTGCAGTTCATCGCCTTTAGGGAAAATTCTTGTCCAAGCAATCGAAGTACGAAGACATTTAAGTCCTAGATCCGCAAATAGTTTAATATCCTCTTTATAATGGTGATAAAAATCAATTGCGGTATGGTTTGGGTAAAATTTTCCTGCTTCAATATCTTGCGTAATTTGTCTTGGCACACCGTGTGCACCTGCTGTCATAACATCGACGACACTTGGGCCTTTACCGCCCTCATTCCAACCGCCTTCAAATTGGTGGGCAGCTAATGCACCACCCCATAAAAAATTTTTTTGCTTCATATCTGTGTTCCTTGTTATTGCTTAATGTCAAATACGATATCTTGAGTTGTAACGTCTGTTTTATCGGTTAAAGTGATTTGCTGATACTGCGTACTATTAACAATAATAATTGGGGTGATTAATGGATAACCCGCTTTTATAATTGCGTCTGGATCAAAACTGATAAGCAAATCACCTTTTTTAACTTGTTGATTTAATGATACATGATAATTAAATTCGTTATTTGTTAAATTAACTGTATCGATACCACAATGGATTAATAGTTCTACACCATTATTTAAGGTCAAACCAATTGCATGCTTTGAACGCTCAAATACTGCAGTAATTTGCGCATCATCAGGGGCATAAACGTGATTATCCGTTGGCTCAATTGCGATACCTTCTCCCATTAACTTTTGCGCGAAGGCAGGATCAGGGACTTCACTCAGTGGCAGCGCTTTCCCTGTCATTGGGCTGGTAATTTGAATCTCATCAAGTAAAACATTTGGCGTATCATCTTCGATTGAATCGTTTGAGGATAATTTTGTTTCACCCGTCCCTAAAATTTGTATCAATAATACAGGTCCAAACAGGGCAATTGCTGAACCGAGTAATACGCCAATAAATGATCCTGGGTGTTCAGGGTTAATCGCATTAACTATAGTTAACGGACCCGGCAAAGCGGCATAGGTATAGTAATAAGGTGTAAAAAATCCAGCAACAATTCCGCCTATTGCTGCACATGCACAGCCATAAATGAATGGTTTTTTGAAACGTAAGTTAACACCATATATAGCCGGTTCAGTAATACCAAAAATACCGGTAACAAATGCGGATAAAGAGACCCCTTTCATATCTTTATTTTTGGTTTTGATATAGAATCCTAACGCCGCGCCCACTTGACCAATAACAGCAATTGTTTGGAAAGCTTGGAATGAATCTTGACCGTATTGATTAATATTTTCAATGATAACGGGTGTGATTCCCCAATGAACACCGAAAATAACAAATACTTGCCAGACTGCACCGATTAATCCACCTGCCACAGATGGTGCAAGATTAACAATCCAGTTATACCCATTAGCAATATAATGTGCAGCATTTGCAGTCAGCGGACCGATTGCAAGCAAAGTAAGCGGAACCATAATGACTAAGCAAATAAGAGGCATCAGGAGTGGTTTGATGATGCTATGTAAACGTGGCTCTAAAAATCGTTCTAAATAAGATAACAACCAAACTAAGAATAAAGGGGGTAAAACCGTAGATGTATAAATAGTTTCAGACAATGCCAAACCAAATAAATTAACTTCTTGTCCTGATTTGATGAGTGCAGCCAGTTCAGCCCATGTTGGTGATAACAAGGCTGCACAACACGCCACGGCGATATAAATATTACAGCGAAAATGTTGTGATGCTGTAATCGCAATAAAAATAGGTAAAAAGGCGAAGGGTGCCCACGAAATGAAATTGAATACTTGGTAAGTGCCTGTCGTTCCGAAATCAGGAAAGGCTAATTTAATTAAGATTAGAATCCCTTGTAATATTCCCGATGCGGCTAAAACATAAACGAAAGGCGCAAAAACGGCTGACATAGTTGCAATGATAAGATTTAATATATTTTTATTTTCGGAACTTGCAACTTTATTATCTGTTTTAATTAATTGTATAAAAGCATTGTAGACCTTATCGACATTTGTGCCAATCACCACCTGAATTTGTCCACCTTTTTCAACAACGGTTATGACGCCAGGGAATTTAGCAATATTTTCTTTAGCATTTTCGGGTGTTTTTTGGGTTACCAAACGTAAACGTGTTGCACAACGAGCGACTGTGACAATATTATCTTCACCACCCAGCTCATTCAAAATATCAACAGCCAACTTATTATAGTCTCGAATCTTTGATGACATTGTTTAAAGTTCCTTATAAAAAATACAGTTAGCTCATCTTATCGACAAATTGAAAATTGTTAATTACCAATTTTATTGTTTGTGATCTAGATCTAATTTTAAATTTGTTTGCTTTAATATTAAAATAACCTGTATAAAATGGGATATGCCTATCTAAAAAACAGAGAAGGGAAATAAATGTTAAAATATCAGGATGTTGCAGAAAAAATTAAACGAACAATTTATCAACAAAAATTGCCAAAAGATACCCAATTACCCAATATTGAAGGGTTAATTAACCAATATCAAGTCAGTCGGACAACCATTATTAAAGCCTTAAATCAACTTGAACGCCATGGCGTAATCTATCAAATACAAGGTAGTGGTATTTTTGTCAGACAGCCTAAAAAAAGTGGATATCTCAATTTTCTAGAGAGTCACGGCTTTAGTGTAGATTTAAATGATCTTCCTGGTGCATCGCAAGTATTTAACGTAGATGTTATTGAACCAGACAAAAAAGTAAAAGAAAATCTAAGATGTAGTGATGATGAACACATTTATTACATCAAGCGTTTGCGATATGTGGACGGCGAAATATATGGATTTGAACAATCTTATTATCGCAAAAAACTGGTTTCATATTTGAATAAAGAAATTGCTGAGCATTCAATATTTAGTTATGTGAAAGATATCTGTAAAATTAGCATTGGTTTTTCAGATAAGTATTTCAAAGCGATAAAATTAGACGCTGAAATAGCGGAATACTTAGGCTTACAAGCAGGCGATCCGGCGTTATGTGTTGAAGAGATATTTTATACATCGGCAGGAGAACCATTCGATTTTTCAACAATTATCTACCATTACGACAATGCTAAATTTTATGTGCAGAGCCATTCTAAATGAATCGAAGTTTTAAGAGAGTAGCTTGAAAAAATGGATGATTGATGTAGTAAACTATTTGTACAATAAATACTTTAAATTATAAATAAAATGGTAAGTATATTCGGGTTTAAACGCTCTCCGACTATTTACCATTTAATTAAAGAGCTAACTAAGGAGAGCGTGTTCAATTGATGATAGGTTTATCTTCAAAGTTTATTGTATAGGTTTAAGTGTTTCAAAAGTACCTGATAAAACAAGATTTATTTTATACTCTGTTGGAGCATAAATATTAACATCAGCCCTCATATTTCCATCAGCATACAATCTTTTCGCATAACGTTGAGATGGATTGTATTCGGAATGCAAATCAAATTCTCCACCGCTTATATCAAGTTGTATTGGTGCACCTAACAGATATTGTTTCGCCAGTAGTCTTTCAACTTTATTTTTAAGTTTAGCTAATAATATTGCTTCATGCTCTTCAACTGCTTTTTGAACGGCTTCTTTCGAAACGGTGTAATAAGTATCATCATTGACAACCATTTTTAATTCTTGAGCTTTAGCAATAATTTTACCAATAAGGTCAAGCTTAGTTGTTTTGACCATAAGATTATGCTGAACATAATATTGTTTTACAGTAATTCTTTCCGGTGATATTTTATCCGTATCTGAATTGGTTATGGTGAAATCAGTTAATTGAAGTTTTTTTAATTCATCGGTAATGGTTGAATATTTTTTATAAAGATTATCTTTGGCGTTATTTAAAGTTTGGGCTGTTTCGCGAATATTGAAAGCATAGAGATTTT
This sequence comes from Gilliamella sp. B3801, assembly GCF_026536645.1. Classification (NCBI taxonomy): domain Bacteria; kingdom Pseudomonadati; phylum Pseudomonadota; class Gammaproteobacteria; order Orbales; family Orbaceae; genus Gilliamella; species Gilliamella sp. B3801. The sequence continues at coordinate 6,212 of NZ_JAFNNR010000012.1, read as the reverse complement.
TAACTTTATCGCTTTTTACTTGATGAATATCATTGATATTATATTTATCTAATATTTTATTGAGATCAACAAAGCTATCGTTATTATCAATCTTTATAACAATATTCATATTTGCTTGATATTTTGAATTTTCTTGACTATTTTCTTGATTTATCTCTCTTACATTGTTTTGATAACCAATTGTCTCTAAATTGTCTTCAGTTAAGCCCAACTTCAATAATTCATCTTTAAATTGTTTCATTATATTTACATTGAGATCTGAGGCATCGTTAGGTGTTGCGGCATCAGTTAGTAAAGTTACAGAAAATTGTACTGTGTCAGGTTTTAATACGACAGTTTCAGAAATTTTGGCTTCAACTTTTCCCACAGGTATTAAATTTTTGCCATATTTTAATTCTTGTAATTGAAGATAAGTATTATTGACATTCAATTCTTGATTAACTGAGTTAGCAGCATAACTATTAAAGGCGATACCAATATTGAGTAACATGGCAAATAAAATTGTTTTTTTCATCTTATTATCCTACAGTTAAGGTTTATTTGTTTATAAAAATACTTGTTGAATTGCTAATAAAAGGCTAAATAAATCTAATCTAGATTATAGATAAAAAGCAGATTAAATGTCTAAAAAATGTATGGGATTGTAAAAAGATGTAAAAGCGTTTTTCAACGCTTTTATTTCATTAGCTGATTGTGTAAGAGTTTACTTTAGTTTATACCATATTGCTCACGATAAGCTTCAACTAGTTTTACTTGATCTTGTCTGGTTGGATCTTGATAAAGATATTGGATCAAATCATCAAGTGTAATAATTGAAATCACTTCGCAATGATAAGTTTGTTTAATTTCTTGAATTGCAGAAAGATCGGCACGACCTTTTTCTTGTCGGTCTAAGCAAATTAATACGCCAGCTAATTTTGATTTATTATCTTCCAATATTTGCATCGATTCACGTATTGCGGTTCCGGCAGTAATAACATCGTCAACCAGCATAACACGTTGCTCATAAATCGAACTGCCGACTAAATTGCCTCCTTCACCATGATCTTTTGCCTCTTTACGATTAAAGCAGTAAGGAACATCAACGTTGTGATGTTCAGATAATGCAACGACAGTTGATGATACAATCGGAATCCCCTTATAAGCAGGACCAAAAATTACGTCATATTCGAGCTTGGCATCTAATAAAGCAGCAGCGTAAAAGCGACCTAAAAGCGCTAAATCTTTACCGGTGTTAAACAAACCCGCATTAAAAAAATAAGGACTTTTTCGACCTGATTTTAAGGTGAATTCGCCAAATTTCAATGCTTGCCGATTTAAAGCAAATTCAATAAATTCACTTTTGTATGATTTCATCGATCCTCTCCAATTAATCTTTTAAGGCCTGTCTTTGTGCATCAATAATTGTTGCAATGCCATTTTTAGCTAATTCTAATAATTTTAATAATTCGTCATGACTAAAAGGTTCACCTTCGGCTGTTCCTTGAACTTCAATAATTCGTCCGTCATCAGTCATTACTACATTCATATCAGTTTCAGCATTAGAATCTTCAATATATTCTAAATCACATACAGGTTGACCATCGACAATACCGACAGACACCGCTGCGACCAATGATTTAATCGGATTTTGTTTAACTTTACCTTCGGCAATCATTTTATTTATCGCATCATTTAGCGCTACACACGCGCCAGTAATTGAAGCTGTTCTTGTACCACCGTCAGCTTGAATGACATCGCAGTCTAAGGTAATGGTATATTCGCCTAAAAGTTTAAGATCTATCATTGCTCTTAATGAACGAGCAATTAATCGTTGAATTTCCATTGTGCGACCTGTTTGTTTACCTTTTGCCGCTTCCCGTTGCGTTCTTGAATTAGTCGCACGAGGCAACATACCATATTCAGCCGTGACCCAACCTTGATTTTGACCTTTTAAGAAACGAGGAACACTTTCATCGACAGTTGCATTACACAGTACTTTTGTTTCACCGAACTCTACTAATACAGAACCTTCTGCATGCTTAGTGTAATGACGGGTAATTTTGATAGGGCGGACTTGTTCCGCAGATCGACCTGACGGGCGCATGCATTTCTCCAGCAGTTATATTTAAAAAATTATTTGAATTTACCATTTAGGAGGACATCAACAAGAAAAAGGTTGATGTTTAGCCTAAGCTAAGAGCGCATTATACAGAATTTGTGATACAATGCCCAGCAAGTTTTTTACTAAATTTAGGAAGCCATTATGATTTCCAGTATGACCGCTTATGCCAGAAAAGAAGTAAATCAACCATGGGGGACCGCTTCTTGGGAGCTTCGTTCGGTCAACCAACGTTATTTAGAAACTTACATCCGTTTGCCTGAACAGTTTCGCTCACTTGAGCCTATTATTCGTGAACGGCTTCGTCATCGTTTAACGCGGGGTAAAATTGAATGCCATTTGCGTTTTGAATTGGATCCTGCTGCTCAACATCAAGAATTATCTTTAAACCAAGATCTAGCTAAACAAATTTTAAATGCAGCTAATTGGATTCAGTCAGAGCACAAATCCGGCGAAGTCAATCCTATCGATGTTTTACGTTGGCCAGGTGTATTATCAGCTAAAGAGCAAAATTTAGATACCATATCGCAAGAACTTTTAGCAATATTAGATTCGACAATTGATGAATTTATTACTGTACGTGAACGTGAAGGTAAAGCATTAGGTGAGCTTATCATCCAACGGCTTGAAGGGATAACGGAACAAGTTGAAAAGATTCGTCAATGGATGCCACAGATTTTGGAATGGCAAAAAGAGCGTCTACAAACTAAATTAGCTGAAGCCAATATCGAATTAGATAGCTCAAGGTTTGAACAAGAAATTGTCATGATGGCTCAACGTATTGATGTTGCTGAAGAGCTTGATCGTCTAATGACACACGTTAAAGAAACTTATGCAATTTTGAAGAAAAATGAAGCCGTTGGACGTCGACTTGATTTTATGATGCAAGAATTCAACCGTGAATCGAATACCATTGCTTCAAAATCTATTAATGCCGATGTCACGGCTAGTGCCATTGAATTAAAAGTTTTAATAGAACAAATTCGAGAACAAGTACAAAATATCGAATAATTTTATTAATTAGATATAACAACGTAATTCTTCTCAATATCAATTGATTTTATTATCAAAATATTGAGAAGTTAATGAATTTAAAAATAGCTCGATTTCAACATTTAAAAAAATCCCTTTTTCTTTCCTTTTACTCATACTAAAATACGCCGCTCTCAAAAAAGCTTTGATATGTTTTATGAAAATAATGACGGTTTCACTTGCTGTCAATAATATAAATTATCTAATTTTTCTATTGAAATAATCAAAGTAGATTTATCTATAAATATAAGGAAAAATAATGAACACCTCAACTGAACACTATCAATTTTCAAATAAATTCAATCTGGGCTCTACGATTGTTTTAACTTTGCTGGGTATTTTTGTGGCTATTTTACTTGGCGTTGTATATGCCATAATCTCTCATTTTTCTCCACTAATTCTTATTGATATCGGTCTTATTGTGGGGATGTGTTATGTGATAATCATGTTGCAATCTAATTTATCTCAATTAGCGAAGATCCGTAATGTCAAAATCAATATATTAATGACTTTTTTAATCTGCTTGTTTGCCTATTATTCAAATTTGGTTACTTTTGAAGTTTTGTTATTTGACACTAATTATTTGTCCAATTGGATTTCACTGTTTTTATCGCCTATTGATACTATAACTTTATTAATAGATGATATCATTCCTTATCGTGAAATCACGATTACTAAAGGTAGCTCATCAAAAGGTTCAATTTCAGGGATGTTATTAGCTGGCGTTTATCTGATTGAATTCTTAGTCTTCTTTTACCCAATTTTAACAGCTTTATTCATAGAAGATGCCTTTTGTGAAGATTGCCAAACTTGGTACAAAAAATATTTTTTCCATTCTTTGTCTAGTGAAGAATTAGAAAACAATATTAATAATAGTCGTGTAGGTAATTATGCCGATGCATTAGCCAATGTAGAACTTCAAAAAGATATTCGGGATTTGCTCGTTAAAAAGACTGACGATAAAATGTCAATGCTAAATTATGAATATTGCCAATGTCCAAAATGTCAGCAAAAAAGTATTTTAACCATTACGAAAAAAATGTTAAAACAAACGGATAAAGGGCCTGAAGTTGAAGGTGTGAATGATGGAATACTTGTCAATCAAGCTTATCTTGATCACCAAACAGATCAACTTTTTTCAACAAAAATCTAGCATCACAACGATTAACTATTCTCTTTTAAAATCAGGTACTCTTAAGAGTGCCTGAAAACCCATATTTTAGCTGAAGTCTATTTCCTCAACTCAGTACATCGAAAATGTTATCTTCCCAATGTTAAATCTAAAAAAATAATGTTGTTATAAAAATCGTTTAATAAATAGCGCTGTAAATGTTAAAAAAATTTAATAAATATTATAGAGAAAAAATAAAATAATGGCTTACCATTGAAATTTTATTAAAAATTTATTTGCGTTGTCTATGTCAGCTAGCCAAGTTATCAACCGTTATAAATTGAGAAGTTTGGTGTGCAAAATAGGTCCAATGTTTATCACTTTTTAAGCGAAAATTAGATTAGCGGTTTTTACGTTTATCTGAAAATTATCTCATCAAAACTTTTCATTGTTTTTTCATTGAATTAATTAATATTTAATAAACAAAAACAATAGATTAAATAATGCTTACAATATTTATAAGAAATTTTCGATCGATTGAATATTGATTGATCATTTAATCCGATCAATAATATTTTTACATAACTTTCTAAAAGACTAGTGGTTATGTTTAATATCGTAAAATCAAGGAAATTTAATAAATGAATAAAATCTACAAAGTTTTAAAAAATAGACAAGGAATAAGCTTGGCAGTATCGGAACTAGCCAAAGGCAAAACAAAATCTTCAGTAAGTAAAATTGCAGCAGCCATCATGATTACAGCTGCTATGTCTGAAAGTGCATTAGCTGCACCAATTCATATTAATTCGAATGAAACAATCAAAGGTAATGGTACTGGCACAATTCAAAGTGGTCAAATAACCAATGAGGAATATTCATTAGGATCAGGGATAAATGGAAAAGGACGTCTAACGATTAGTGATGGCGGTACGCTATCGTTAGCAAGAATTTTAGTTGGTCGAGGCGCAGGAAATTCAGGTGAATTAATTCTTGATAATGGACATCTTATTAATGCTCAGGGTGTTGCATACTTTGGTTTCCAAGGTGGTGATGCGAATGTATTAATCACAAATGGTGGTACTTTCACTAATACTGCTTGGGCTTCGCCAAGTATAGGAAGTGAAGCTGGTTCTAATACCACCCTAACAGTGAAAGGTAAAGGAAGCGCATTCATTCAAAAATCGAAAATTCAAGTATTTGTTGGCGCTAATGGTAATGCCAAAGTTGATGTCATAGAGGGCGGCTTATTTGATGCAAAAAATACGCTATTGCTTGGATTTGCAAATGGTACTGCAATTTTTAATGTTATAGGTAAGGATTCAACATTAAATGCGGCCACTATGCGTGTAGGGCCAGAAAAAAATGTAAATACGGGTCATGCTGAGCTAAATATTTTAAATGGTGCTAAAGCCAATATTGGTGATACAGTCAACGGTACTTTAGTTGTTAGAAATGGCGGTAAAGTATTTGTTGATGGAACTGATTCTGCATTGAATGTGGTTAAGGATATATCAATTGGTAATAAAAGTGAAATCACGGTTTCTAATGATGCCAAAATAAACACAACTAAAAACGCTAATGGTGAAAATGATGGTATAACCATCAATGAGGGCGGTAAATTAAATATTGGTGGTAAACCAAATGAAGCGCCACAAAAAGCGGGAGCAATTGATGTGCCGGTTATCCATTTTGCAAATCAAGATCCATCATTACCAGCGGGTGAGCTTAATTTCAATCATACTAATAATGATTATCAAGTAGGCTGGGATATTGATAGCAAAGCAAATGGAAAAGGCAATGTCAATGTAATCTCTGGTGATAACTTTATTAGTGGTAAACATACTTATGAAGGAAACACCAATATAACTGGTGGTTCTTGGAATGCGAAAGCCGAGAATGTCTTTAGCGAAAAATCTAACTATAACGTTGATAAGAAAGGTTCACTTAATTTAGAAGATCATAATCAAA